>NZ_LNGA01000034.1:0-111039 GCF_018588215.1 Thermosipho sp. 1244 | reverse complement strand
CCTCTTAGGAAACACCTTTTTTATTATTTTGTGTTATTTGTAATAGATATTTAATTTTATTGGTTAAAAACATAAGCGATGATTTTTTGTAGTACTTGGTAATGTTTAGTAATTTAAAGATTTAGTATGTGTTTTTTGAAAGATTATTATTTATTATTCTCACTTCTTTAATATGTATACTTACTGATATCCGTAAACACCATTGTATTTGAGATATGTCTTTTTAATTTTTTCTTTAAGTTCTTTGTCATTGCTTTTTTGTACTACGTTCAGTAATATGTGATTTTTGAAATAGATGATATTTTACATTTTTATTTATTAATCTGCAAACGAACTCTGCTTTGAGCAATTCCAAAGGGAAATTCAAATGATTTTTTCTTTTATTTTAGGAGAATACAAAAATTTTGTACTTTCTTTGCAAAAAAAAAACACCCCCTTGTCAGTTTTATTTTGCTGCTTTGGGGGTGCTTTTTTATTGTTTTTTGCTCCAGTGGGATATTGTTATGGTTTTATGTATTAATTGGTTATTGTTAAATATAAAGCTATACCAGCGACTGCGCCTGATAAGATCGATATGATTAACGCGATAGTTGAAGTTGAAGACGTAGAATTACTTGAATTTTTTATTTCGTTTATTTCCTGAGATAGTTCATCGATTTTGCTTTCGGTTGTAGATTTTAAGGTTGAGTAATTTTTATTTAAATTTTCAACAACTGTGGAAGTAGTTTCATAATTACTTACGATTTGATTTAATTTTTCAATCTTTTTATTAAACGTTTGTACTGTAATATCATAATCTGATTTGAATGTTTGAAAATCAACTTTTAACTGAGTAACATCACCAGAAATAGTAGAAATTCTTGTATCCAAGGCTTTGGTTTTAGCATTTAAATATTCTTCAAGGCTTGAATAGTTATTATTTAGAGTATCAATTGTTTTCTGCATATTGCTGTTTTCTGTCTTTATAGTAACTATATCACCATTTAATGCATCAAGTTTATTTTCAGTTTGCTTTTTAAAGTTATCAAACTCATATGATAATTTGTTAAACTTATCAAGGTCAACTTTTTGAGACAAGTATTTGTTTATATCTTCATTAAGCATTTTGCTTTCTAAAATAGTAATTTTGTTATTTAATTCGTCTACTTTATTCTTTAATGATGAGATATCGATTGATAAACTTTTTACATCATTTTTAGTATTAACTAATGACGTTTTAAGTTCGCTAACATCTGAAGATACAATCTGAACGGAATCTTTTAAAGAAGATAAATCTTCTATCTTGTTCATTGCTGTGCTTACAATATCAGAAAGTGTTAAAATCTGCTCTCGTAATTTACTTACATTTGATGTATTGGAAACAGCCTTGTCAATTTGAGATTGGATATAATTCATCATTCTATAAAGTGCAACAGCAACTTGATAACGCGTCATTCCTTGGTTCCCTTGGAAAGTTCCATCAGGCATTCCACTAACAATTCCTAATTTACTTAGTTCATTTACAGCATCATATGCCCAGTGATTTACTGGAACATCTTTAAAGGCCCCAAAATAAAATACAGACAATGCCAATATAAAAAATGAAACGAAAAGCTTTTTCATAAATTCACACCTCCTTAAATTATTTTCCTAAATTATTTCAACTAGTTTTTCTGGTATTTTATATGCGGGCAATACAAAGTCTGCGTATCCTTCTTCAACCACTGATTTTGGCATACCGTATACTACACAAGTTTCTTTTGATTCAGCAATAACAATTCCTTTGTAGTATTTCACTTTGAATGCACCTTTTGTACCATCTTTACCCATTCCAGTTAAAATAACAGATATTGTTTTTTCCTTGTATATTTCTGCAACCTTATCCAATGTAAAATCGACTGCAGGTCTAACGTTATTAATTTTCTCGCTTTTTTCAAGATAGACTATACTTTTTTTATCATGTAATCTTATTCCAAGGTGGTAATCGCCAGGAGCAACATACACCCACCCAGGTTTTAGTATGTCTCCCTCTTCAGCTTCTTTAACATTTAAATTTGAAATTTTATTCAATCTATTTGCAAGTGATTTTGTAAATCCGGCGGGCATATGTTGAACAAGAATTATTGGCGCAGGAAAATTTGAAGGTAGTGGTGGAATCACCTGGTCTAATGATTTTGGCCCACCAGTTGATGAACCAATAACAACGATTTTTCCGGAAACTAAAGATTTGACACTAAATGTTTTATGACTGTAAGTGATTTTTCGTGATAGAGCTTTAACGTCAATTTTCATGGCATTTCTTATTTTTTCAATTAGTTCCCCTGCTACTTTTCTAAAATTCATTGAAATACTTCCAGCAGGTTTTGTGACAAAATCAACCGCTCCAAGTTGAAGTGCAGTTATAGTTATATCAGCACCTTCTTCTGTAAGACTACTAACCATTATTATTCTTGAAGGAGAACGCTTCATAATTTCCTTTAATGCTTCAATTCCATTTAATTTAGGCATTTCAACGTCTAATGTAATGACGTCAGGTTTGTGTTTTATAGCAAGTTCTACTGCTTCAAGACCATCTTTGGCAATTCCAACGATTTTCATGTCTTTTTCTTTTTCAATAACATCTTTTAAAATCATTCTCATAAAAGCCGAATCATCAACTATTAATATCTTTATCTTTTTTTCTTCCATCTTATCACTCCTAAAACATATATAAATGGGAATAAGGAAACAAATCCAAAACCAAAAATTTTCGCAATAATTATATCCCAATTAAACAATAAATTCCCAATGATTGCAATACCGACAATTACAGAAAACATTGCAGCCCAAAGTACGATACCAGAACTGATATCTTTTATTATTTTAACAATAGGATGAAATTCTGGTATAAACAAGTCAAGCAAATTTTCGATTAAAGTGTTTATTAATTCAGAAATTATTACAAAAAATACAGCGAAAAAAATCCATATATAGTTATTTTTATCAATTGGCAAAAATAAAGTCAAAAATAGTATAACAAATCCTACAAAAAAATGGATTCTTAAATTCCTTTCTTGAGAAATAGCTGTTAATATACCTTCGATTGCATGTGAAAATGATTCTTTTAAATTATTCGAACCCAATTGTTCTTTTAACTTTTCTTTCGATTCTTGGTTTGTAGAATTTTTCTGTAAGTGTTGTGCCATATTTCACCGCCTCAATATTTTTTTCAACGTATTTTGGATTTATATTTTCTTTGATAGATTCAATTAAATAATCAATATTAACTATTGAAGTTGCTTTAGAAATAACTCCTAACATTATCATATTTGCAAACATTTCGCTTCCAAATTTTTCAAGTGCAATTTTTGAAGCAGGTATATTTATCTTTCTTTTGGTCATCCTAAATGATTCAAGTGGGAGTTCTTTGATATATGTATCATCAATAATAATTATACCATTATTTCTGACATTTTTACACTGTCCAATCATAAAAGGATGTAAAATTAACAATATATCGAAAAGAGTTGCTTTTGGAAAATCAATAGGTTTATTAGAAATTAGTAAATCACAATAACTTGGTCCACCTCTGACTTGTGCAGTATAATTTTGAGTTTGTACAACATACTTGCCAGATTTCACTAATGCCTTTGCTAGAGTTAAACCAGCGATTAGATTTCCCTGACCACCTATTCCTGCGATTCTAATTGAAAATGGTCTTTGGATTTCCATTTATTTACACCTCCGAATTTTTTGATATTGCAACAACTTTTTTATAATTTTCATAAAAGTCATGTTTTTCTTCTTTTTTGAAAACACCAATTATTATTTTGTCTTTTAGTAAATTCTTATCCATTTTTTCAGCTTTGGATTTTAAAATTGCATTTTCCTTCATGTAGTTGTGAATGTCCCAAGCATTTTTCATTCCGTTATATCTACCATAATAAGTGTGACAATTGGTTAAAACTTCTACAATACTCATTCCTTTGTGTGTAATAGCTTCTTTTATATATTTTACTGTTAATGGATAATGATAGACCGTACTTCTTGCAACATAAGTGGCACCAGCAGATAGCGCCAGATTCACAATATCAAAAGAGTTTTCAATATTACCATAAGGCATGGTACTAGTAATTTTTTCATGTGGAGTTGTTGGCGAGTGTTGTCCTCCTGTCATTCCGTATATCATGTTATTAAACACTATTACGGTTAAATCAATGTTTCTTCTACAAGCATGTATAAAATGGTTTCCACCAATAGCTGTTAAATCACCATCACCACCCATTACAATCACTTTGAAATCTGGTTTTGCAAGTTTTACCCCTGTTGCAAATGCTATGGCTCTTCCATGTAGTGTGTGCATTGTGTTAAAATCTAAATATCCAGTTGCTCTTGAAGAACAACCTATTCCAGAAATAACTGCTACTCTGTCTTTTTCTAAATTCAATTCATGAGTAGCTTGGATAAATGATTTCATTATTATTCCATTTCCACAACCTGGGCACCAAACGGTTGGCCATCTATCAATTCTTAAATATTTGATAAGTTCATCCCTCTTCATTTATTACACCTCCATATTTTTCAATTTTTATTTCTGATACTTTAAACAAAAAATCTGTTAATGGATCGGGATAGTCATTGATAAATATGACTTTTTTTATCCCAGCGTTTATTATAAGTCTTGCACAGACGGAGCAAGGTTTATGCGTAACGTAAATTATGGAATTATCAGTAGATATACCAAATTTTGCAGCTTGCATTAAAGCATTTTGTTCAGCATGAAGTGCATAACAAATTTCCTGGTTTTTTCCGGAGGAGATATTTAAATCATCTCTTATACAGTTAATTTCATTACAGTGGGGAAAACCAGAAGGAGGTTGATTATAACCAGTTGCAAGGATTCTTTTATCTTTTACAATTACCGCTCCAACTTTTCTATGGATACAAGACGAACGTGTGGATATTATAAGCGCTATTTTTAAAAAATACTCATCCCAACTTTTTTGTGGCGTACCTTTTGAAGATACATTTAGATTTTCCAAATATTTTTTTAGATCCATTTTTAAACTCCTTTGTTTTGGTGTCTATAAAAATTTTAATATATTTAATTTTAAAAGCAAGTCATAAATACTGCAAAAAGCTATTTTTATTTTAGACTAAGCGTAAAGAGTTGTTAGATTTTCATTTATATGTGATAAAATATAAAATGTTAAAAATTAAATAGGGAGGTATAGTATGATTGGTATGAAGAAAATTGAGTGGGTTTCAAATTATATGCCACTTTTAAATTATTTGCAGAAAAATTATAAAGGGGTTTTGGATGGGATAAAAATTACAATGGCGATACATTTGGAAGCTAAAACAGCTTATTTGGCAATTACTCTAAAAAAGTTGGGAGCAGAAGTTTTTGTTACTGGGTGTAATCCATTATCAACCCAAGATGATGTTGCAGAAGCTTTAAAGGATTTAGGGATAATTGTTCACGCAAAGAGAACAAACGATGAAAAAATTTATTATGAAAATCTTAATAAAGTACTTGACTACAATCCTGATCTAATTCTTGATGATGGGGCAGATTTGAGTGTTATTGTACATACTGAAAGAAAAGAATTATTAAAAAATCTTAAGGGAATTTCCGAAGAAACAACTACAGGTGTACGAAGAATTAAAAATTTGGAAAAGAATGGTATACTATCGGTTCCGGTAATTGCAGTTAACAATGCTCGTATGAAGTATTTATTTGATAATAGATATGGGACAGGTCAGTCGACATGGGATTCAATTATGAGAAACACAAATACACTAATTGCAGGTAAAAATGTTGTTGTTGCTGGGTATGGATGGTGTGGCCGTGGAATAGCAATGAGAGCCAAAGCATTAGGTGCAAATGTTATTATAACAGAAGTTGATCCAGTTAAAGCTTTAGAAGCACTAATGGATGGTTATAGAGTCATGAAAATGTCAGAAGCTTCAAAAATTGCAGATATAGTTGTTACTTCAACTGGAATGAAAGATGTGGTAAAATACGAAGATATTGTTAATATGAAAGATGGTGTTATACTAGCAAATGCAGGGCATTTTAATGTTGAAATTCCGGTTGATGAGCTTGAAAAAAACGCAGAATTTGTATTTGAAGCAAAACCAAATGTCAAAGGATATAAAATTAACGGAAAGAAGATTTTTCTAATTGGTGAAGGAAGATTGGTAAATTTGGCAGCAGCTGATGGTCATCCAATAGAAATAATGGACATATCTTTTGCCCTTCAAACTTTGTCGTTAATTTATTTAAAAAAGAATCATGATAAGTTGGAGAGCAAAGTATACGGTTATCCTGAGGAATTGGATATGGAAGTTGCTAATTTAAAGTTAAAATCTCTGGGAATAGAGATTGACGTTTTAAATGAAAACCAAAGGGAGTATATGAAAGGATTTTGAAAGCATGGAAAAAGTGTTAGTTTTAAATTCGGTTGAAGATAACTTACATTATGCGGTTATTGAAAATAATAGATTAGTTGAAATTGTGTCTGATGAAGAAGAAAAGCTTACTGGCAACATTTATCTTGGACGTGTAGAAAAGGTAGTAAATGCATTAGACGCAATATTCGTAAATATTGGAAATAAAAAAAATGGTTTTTTAAGATTGAAAGATATCCCAGAAGAATATTACAATTACTTCTCATTGAAAAAAATAGATAAAGGAACTAAACTATTAGTACAAGTAAAAAAAGATCCAGTTGGAGATAAAGGACCACAGTTAACTGCAAATATTAGTATTGCGGGAAGGTATATGGTTTTATTTCCTTTTTCTAAAGTTATAGGGGTATCAAAAAAAATCGAAGATGAAAATGAGAGGGCAAGATTGCATGATATTGCAAAACATATTTCTGAAAATGCTAATTTAGGTGTTATAATTAGAACTGCCGCAGAAGGATTGGATGAATCATATATTCAATCTGAAATGGATTTGCTGGCAAATAGAGTTTTTGAAGTTTTAGAGATATTTAAACGTAAAAGGAAAGCTCAAATTTTGTATAAAGAAGAAAATTTGCTCGATTATGTTTTAAGAGAAAAGTTAACAAAAGATGTAAAATTGATTATTACTAACAACTTAAAACATTTAGAAACAATAAAGAAATATTTAAAAATTTTCAGAAGAAGACCAAAAATTGAAATAATAGATGGTGATACTTTTGATTATATGAATATTTACAAATATTTTAAGGAACTGTTAAGCAGAAAGGTTTCGTTGCCTTCAGGTGGAGAAATAATAATTGATAAAACTGAGGCATTAACTATAATAGATGTCAATTCAAAGCATTTTGTAAAAGGAAAAAGTCAACAAGAAACTGCATTTCAAACAAACAAAGAGGCAGTTTCGGAAATTTTTAGGCAATTACGTTTAAGAAATATTGGTGGAATTGTTTTGATTGATTTTATTGATATGAATTCAAATGATATGAAAAACATGTTATTAGAACAGATAAACGAAGAAATAAAAAAAGATAAAAGTAAAATTGAAATATTTGGCTTTACAAAACTAGGGCTTTTGGAAATGTCAAGGAAAAGAACTGTAAGATCTTTTTTTGAGAATTATATTTCACCATGTCCTGTATGTGGTGGAGCTGGTTTTATTGTTTCTCCAAAGATGACAATTAAAAAGTTATATCAAAAAATAGAAGAGGCACCAAAGGAAGCAAAAGAAGTAATTATTAAGCTACATCCTTATTTTAAGAATCTTATTGAGAAGTCGAAGTTGAAAAAGGTAAAAGATTTAGTGTATCATATACATTTTACTTACCATGATCCAAAATCATTCGAAATAACGTGGAAAATTTAAAGGAGGGGAAATATGGAAAAGATAAAGTTGGAATTTTTGGATGATGGTAGAGTTGTAGAAGTTGAAAAAGGTGAAACTCTAAAAAAGTTTGTAGATAATTATTCAAAATATTATGATTCACCTATAATAGCGGCGAAGATAGATAATACAATTATTGAATTGTTTAGGCCTTTACATTATTCTGGGAAAGTTTCATTTTTAGATGTTAATTCTGTTGACGGATTTAGAATATATCAAAGAGGTTTGCTTTTTATATTAAAATCTGTTTTAAAAAAAATGTATCCGCAATACTTTTTAAAAGTTTCTCACAGTGTAGGTAAGTCTATTTATTGTGAATTAAAGGATGAAAATAACAGAGTAAAAGTTTTAGCTGATGATGAAATTTTAGCTGTGAAAGAAAAAATGCTTGAAATAATTGGAAAAGATGAAAGATTTTTGAAATTTGAGTTTATGAAAAGTGAAGCGTTAAAATTGTTTGAGAAGTTTGGATATCACGATAAAATAAATTTGTTGAGGTATCGTAAGAAAAAAACTGTGAAAGTTTATAAACTTGGAGATAGTTTTGATTATTTTTATGGGTATATGCCATATTCTACAGGGGTTTTAAAATATTTTGATTTGTTAAAGTATGAGAATGGTTTTGTGTTAGTCTTGCCTGCTTTTAAGAATGGAAAACCCGTACTGGAATTTAAGCCCCTTCCTAAATTAAGCCAAGTTTTCATTGAATATAAAAAATGGTTAGAGATAATGAATATTGATAGTGTGGGGGATTTAAATAACTTAATTGCAAAGGGTGAGAGAAGCGTTACTGATTTGATAATAATGTCAGAAGCACTTCATGAAAAAAAAATTGCGTTTATAGCAGAAGAAATAAAGAAAAAGAAGAATGTAAGGCTTATTTTGATTGCTGGGCCTTCATCTAGCGGAAAAACAACTTTTTCAAAAAGATTGATGGTGCAATTAAGGGCAAGTGGACTAAGACCTGTTACTATTTCCTTGGATGATTATTTTGTAGATAGGGAAAGAACTCCAGTTGATGAAAATGGAAAACCAGATTTTGAAGCTCTTGAGGCAATTGATATTGATTTGTTTAATAAAAATTTATTGGATTTGTTTGAGGGTAAAGAGGTTGAAATACCAAAATTTGATTTTAATTTGGGAAAAAGAAAAAAAGGTAAAATATTGAAAATTGAAAAAGATCAACCTATTATAGTAGAAGGTATACATGGGTTGAACCCAAGATTAACAGAACAAATACCCGAGGAGTTAAAGTATAAAATTTATGCTAGTGCATTGACACAGTTGAATTTGGATAATACGAATAGATTGCATACAACAGATACAAGACTTTTAAGAAGAATAGTTAGAGATAGTAAATTCAGGAGTCATGATGCTTTAGCAACATTGAAGATGTGGCCAAGCGTGAGAAGAGGAGAAGATAGAAATATCTTTCCCTACCAAGAAAATGCCGATATAATGTTTAACAGTGCGCTTGTATACGAGATTTCAGTATTAAAGATTTTTGCTGAGCAACTTTTAATAGTTGTTCCAGACAATGTTCCAGAGTATTCTGAAGTAACAAGGTTATTGAAAATTTTGGAATATTTCCTCCCAATTACAAATATTGAAGATATTCCTAGAACATCTTTAATAAGAGAATTTATCGGAAGGAGTGTTTTTAAATATTGAGAATACTTTCTATATTGCTTGTTTTTGTTGGTATAATTTCCTTTGCGTTTAATATAAGCTATGGTGGAAGATCTATAAAAATAGAAGAAATTGATTTTGATTCTACTTATGCCTTGTTAAACGATTATTCAAATTTTTTAAGGGTGGAATCTCCATCTACAGGGGCCATTTCTTCGTTTAAATATATTGAATGGAAGGGAAAATTCGTTTCTTTTTCAAGAAATGTATTAGTTTTAGATGAAAAACCAGTAGAAGAGGTTTCAATTGAAGATATATTTAAGTTTTTTGATATACCTTTTAGAAAAGATGAAAAAAGTTATCGTTTACCGGATATGATAATATCTAAAATTGTTGATTTTGGAAGCTATATACAGTTTGATTATAATGGAGAATATAAGTTAGAGATCTCGAAGAATGAAGATTTATTGGAAATTTACTCACAAGGGTTAATTTACTATGATGATGCATTATTTGAAAAAGGAGCTATAATTTTCTCAAAAAAGATAGATTCAAACTTTGAAATGGAGATTAACAAGCTCCCGGGAAGAGTAATTATTCAGTTTTTTAGAGAATACAATATTGACAATTTAATAGTTAAAGTTTTTGGAGAAAAGATAGATTCATATGATTCAAAGAGTTTTGCGTTGATGTTTAAAAATTCTAATTTAAATATAATTTTTGTTCCAAACTATTCTCCAGATTTTGATGGTAAAGATTGGAAAATATTTTCTATATCAGAAAAAATAGGAAAAGTGACTTCAAAAAGATTTAAACTTAAGATATACTATTTACCTTTTGTACAATTACCAAAGGATTTGCCTGGAATAATAATATTTGCACCCAAAGAAACGTGGAATGATATAAAAAAGTTCGTTGAGGAGGAAATTATGTGAAAAAATTGATTTTATTGTTTTTGTTTTTTTCATTGTTTTTATTTTCTTCTGAGATTGCTTTTGTGAAAAATGATGATATAATTTTCCTAGAGGTTGGGAAAATTAATTCTGTACAGGAAATTTTTGAGAAACTTTCTACATACAAACTTAGTGATGGTATTAAAACATTTGTACCAAAAGATATTTTGAATGCATATTATTTTGTAGATACGGCATTGATTATAGATTTGTCCTCTAAGAGTATACAAAACTATTCAATTGATAGAGAAGTAATGTTAGTTTTACAGATTTTATATTCATTATTTGAGAACATAAATGGTATAGATAGAATTTATATTTTGGTTGATGGAGAACAAACGGATATTTTTATTAAGAGTGTTAATGTTTATTTTTCTTTTCCAAAGGAACTATACGTTAAAAAGGGGGAATAGGTATGGCAGAGAAATTTAATTTACAGGATAGGTTTTTGAATATTTTAAGAACTAGCAAAATTCCTGTAAAAGTTTATTTAGTAAACGGTTTTCAAACTAAAGGTATTATAAGATCATTTGATAATTTTACCATGCTTTTGGAAAATGGTAGTCAGCAAAATTTAATTTACAAACATGCTGTAAGTACTATTATGCCTGAGGCGTTTGTTAGATTAACAAGTAAACAGTCGCAAGATGAAAGTGAAAATAATGAAAAGGAAAGTAATGGAGAAGAATAATGTTATTATAGCTGGTATTTATAGTAAATTTATTGACGAATCGTTTTATGAATTAGAATCATTGTGTAAAACTTTAAGTTGGAACGTAATAGATAGGGTGTTTCAAAAGAGAAAAAAACCAGATGCAAGGTTTTATTTTGGTAGGGGTTTTTTGGAAAAATTTAATTTGTTATTTGAAAGTGGGAATATAGATTATTTAATTATAAATGATGATTTAACTATTATTCAAAGAAGAAACATCGAAAGGACAATTGAAAACAAGGTTTATGATAGAACGGAACTAATATTGGAAATATTTGCAAAACACGCTAAAACAAAGGAAGGAAAATTACAAGTTGAAATTGCCAGGTTGAAATATCTTATGTCGTATTTAGTTGGAAAAGGAAAGGAACTTTCAAGACTTGGTGGTGGTATTGGAACAAGGGGACCTGGTGAGACAAAGTTGGAGTATACAAAAAGGTACTTAAAGAAGAGAGTTTCTTTTTTGGAGAAGGAATTGTATGAAATAAGAAAAAATAGAGATGTTCAAAGAAAAAAAAGAATAAAGTCAAACTTAATTAAGATTTCAATTGTTGGGTATACGAATGCTGGAAAAACTACTTTGCTTTCTGCTTTATCAAAGGAATCACTTTACTCTAAAAATGAGATGTTTTCAACGGTGTCTCCTATCACAAGAAGGGTAAGGCTACCATCTGGGGCTTATGTGTTATTTTCAGATACCGTGGGATTTATAAAGAAATTGCATCCATTAATTGTTGAAGCATTCCATTCAACTTTAGAGGAGATTGTTTATTCGGATTTAATTTTAATTCTTGTTGATGCATCAGATGTTAACTTTAAAGATAAAATAAAGGTGATTTTTGAAACATTAGAAGAGCTCGGAATAAAAGATAAGAAAATGATTCTTGTATTTAATAAAATTGATCTTTGTAATTTGGATTATTTGAAAAAATTAAAGGCTGAATATAAAAAAGCTATATTTATATCAGCTAGAAAAAAGATAAATTTGGATTTGTTATTGTATGAGATTGATAGAATAAATTTTAAGGAGGTTTGACAATAGATATGAGAAAAATTTTATTTTTACTAATAGTTTTTATTTCTGTACTATCTTTTTCGGGATTTATTCCACCAGTTGATGATAGTTACTTAACTTCTTCATTTGCAGAGTTTAGAAGTACTGGGAATTCTCCTCATTTTCACGGAGGAATTGATTTTAGTACATTTTCTAAAGAAGGAATTCCCATTAGAGCAATTTATGAAGGTTATGTAGTTCGGTTAGAGTTAAACGATCCAATTTATGGTAACATTATTGTTTTGCAACATCCCAATGGTTATCGCTCACTGTATGCCCATTTGAGGAGCTTTAATTATGTATTACAACCAATTGTAGATGACGTGGTTAAGGAGTTTCAAAATGAAAAAGTGGTTATAGAATTTTCCAATAATGAAATTAGTTTTTCTAAAGGAGATGTTATTGCTTATTCAGGAAAAACAGGAGAAGCAGTCAAACCCCATTGTCATATTGAGATAAGGAACCATGATGAATCTATTTTAGTGGATCCTTTGGAGTTTTTTGAAATCGCTCCACCTGAAGGTGATATTATCTTGAAAGAATTGATTATAGATGGTAAGAAAGTAGAATATAACAGAGGTTCTGTTTATACTTTTACAGGAGATTATCCAAAAATCGAAATGAATGCTTTTCTAAAAATTAACAATAATATGCTTGGTCTTAAAGAAATAAAGCTTTACTTTGCAAACAAATTAATGTATGATATATTACTTGATGAGATACCTATGGAAGAATTTTATAAACCATATTCAGTGTACTCAAAAGATTCAATTGCAGCAGGTTATATATATAAGACGTATTATAGGTTATACCCTGAAGTTTTGGGGACACCTATAAAAATCAATAATTTTCCAACTTTGAATACAAATTTAGACTTTTTTCAGGTGAGAATTGAGGTTTTTGATTTTTGGAATAGAAAGAAAGAATTTAGTTTTAATCTGAAACGGGAGAGATAGGCATGTTTTTTAAAAGAAAGAAGAATTTATCAAAAAATCCGTTTTACAAAGATAAAGATTCATTGGTTATATATATAAAATGTGATAAATGTGGAGAGATGTTTAGAAGTCATTTGAGAAAAGGATACGATTTTTTGGTAGAGTATGATAATAAAAATATAGCGTATAAAATAGAAAAGGTATATGTTGGTTCAAAATGCCCTAACAAGATTGAAGTAAGAGCACAATTTACTGGTTCATATAAACCAGTAAGTTTTGATATATTTGGAGGAAAGTTTATCTCCAAAGAAGAATATGAGAAGGAGGTTGAGCGATGAGAAAACTTTTTACGAGTGAAAGTGTTACAGAAGGTCATCCAGATAAGGTAGCAGATCAAATCAGTGATGCTATCTTGGACGCGATGTTAGAACAAGACCCAAAGTCAAGAGTTGCAGTGGAAACGTTAGTTACAACAGGTATTGCTATTGTTTCGGGTGAGGTAACTACCAGAGCATACGTGGATATTCAAGATATAGTAAGAAAGACTATTTTGGATATTGGTTATACAAGAGCTAAATATGGATTTGATGGTGAGACTTGTGCTGTACTTTCGTCTATTCATAGCCAATCACCGGATATAGCTCTTGGTGTTGATAAAGCACTTGAGGTCAAAGAAGGAGAACTAAATGCAGCTGATGAACTTGAATTAGTTGGTGCTGGTGACCAAGGTATGATGTTTGGTTATGCAACTAATGAAACGAAAGAATTAATGCCTTTACCAATAATGTTAGCTCACAAACTTGCAATTAGACTTTCAGAAGTCAGAAAAAATGGTATAGTTCCGTTTTTAAGGCCTGATGGTAAGACACAGGTAACTGTTGAATATGATGAGAATGATAGACCTGTTAGAGTTGATACAATTTTAATTTCAACGCAACATGAACCAGATGTTACTATTGAAGAAATCAAAGATGCTCTTATTAAGCATGTTATTGAGCCAATTATTCCCGAAAATTTAATGGATGATAAAGTGAAGATTCTTGTAAACCCAACTGGAAGATTTGTATTAGGAGGACCATCTGCAGATACCGGTTTAACTGGCAGAAAAATTATAGTTGATACATATGGTGGTTCTATTCCTCATGGTGGAGGAGCATTTAGTGGAAAGGATCCTACAAAAGTAGATAGATCTGCGCATTATTTCGCAAGGTATGTTGCAAAGAATGTTGTTGCGGCTGGTTTGGCAGACAAATTTATGGTTCAAGTTGCATATGCAATAGGAAAAGCAAAACCCGTTTCAGTAATGATAAACACATTTGGTACGGCTAAGATTGAGGAAGATAAAATTTTAAAGGCAGTTCTTGAATTATTTGACTTTAGACCAGGTGCAATTATTAAAAAACTAGACCTTTTAAGACCGATTTACAAGAAAACTGCTGCATACGGTCATTTTGGAAGAGAACTTGAAGAATTTACTTGGGAAAAATTAGATATGGTTGATGAATTAAAAAAAATATTATAATAGGAGGTAGAGATAATGCCTAACATAAAGTCTGCAAAGAGAAGAGTTAAAGTTTCAGAAAGAAATAGATTGATAAACAAAGCATATAAAACAAGAATGAAAAACTCTATTAAAAAAGTTTTGGAAGCATTAAATGAAGGTAAAGATAGAGATGAAGTAGAAAAATTATATAAAGTTGCCCAAGGTTTTATAGATAAAGCTGCAAAAATTGGTGCAATACATAAGAATGAAGCGTCGAGAAGAAAATCAAGATTGATGAAAAAGATTAATAAGCATTTTGCTAGTAAAGAATAATGGAGGTGTGTTATGCCATTTCATTATACTATAGAGATGTTCTTAAGTGATATAAAAGCAAATACGATAATGAAAAACAAAGAAATAGAAGAACTTGCCCGGAAAAATCAGACAGAAATAAGGTACAAAGATGGTAAATTAATATTAACTTGTGCAGAAAATCATGATATTGATGAAGAATTAGTAAAAAAAATATTAGGTGCTGTTAGCGGAACAGTTAATGCAAAGGCT
Source organism: Thermosipho sp. 1244 (assembly GCF_018588215.1). NCBI lineage: Bacteria > Thermotogati > Thermotogota > Thermotogae > Thermotogales > Fervidobacteriaceae > Thermosipho > Thermosipho sp. 1244. The sequence continues at coordinate 95,896 of NZ_LNGA01000034.1, read as the reverse complement.
TATTTAATTGATGGAAAAAGTAAAGTGGAGATTTTCAACGGTAAGCTAGATCCAAAGAACCCATTTGGAATGTCAGATGAGGAGTTTGAAGAAAGAACGATAGATAGTTTAGAAGAAGAAGACGATGGAATACCAATAGATGAAGATTTGGAAGATTTTTTGAATTATGATGAAGAAGAATAAAAAAGTTCCCCATCCAACATGGATGGGGAATTTTTAAATTAGGTTCTTAATTGTTTCTTTAATTTTTTGGCTGTCAAGTCCATAAATATCAAATAGGTATTTGCTATTACCGGAAACTGGGAATCTATCGATTCCAACTTTTACAAATTTTTCGGGGATAATCTTTAGATTAAATAATTTTGACTCCAATAAAGTACCAAGACCGTTATATATATTATGATCTTCAAAAACAACAACTTTGTTTCTTGTATATCTTGAAAGTATTTCTTCATCAAGGTCATATGGGCATGAAACGTTTAGAAGTCCAACTTTTATTCCTTCTTTTTCTAATTCATCTACAGCTTTTAGAGCATGTGGTAATACTGATCCATATGTTATAACAACAATTTCTTCGCCATCTCTTATCACATCGATTTTCCCGTATTTAAATTCATAGTTTTCATCATAGAAAATAGAGCCGTCTGATTTTGTAATAGGTTCAATTTTGCTTCTTCCCATTGCCACAACATAGTTACCATATTGGGTAGCGATATACCTAATCACCTTGTCTGTTTGATTTGGGTCTGCAGGAACGATTACTTTAAAACCAAACCATGATAGTGGAGCAGAAATGTAATTTAGTGCGTGGTGGGTTTTTCCATCTTCTCCAACATCAATGCCACAGTGAGTTACCACAACTTTTAAATTTGTATTATTTATCGCGTTTAATCTGTGTTGATTAAAGGTTTCATCAATACCAAACACTCCGAAATCGGCAAAGAATGTTACGAATCCTTCTGCACTTAATGCCCCAGCAATTGCAGCAGCGTTATGTTCTTGAACGCCAATTTCGATTAGACTTTCCGGTTTGACTTGATCAAGTTTATCAAGTTTTACGGATGATTTTAGATCACAATCAATTGCAATTACATTATTGTTTAAAATGGCAAGATCGGCAATTGCATTACCTAGGGCTGTTCTGTTATCGATTTTTTCTTTGTATATTATTGGTTTTCCAGTGTTTATTGAAATTGGGTATTTTAAATAAATTTTTTTGTGTTCAGAAATATCTATTTCTTTTCTCATTTCAATGTATTTGTTGATATCAATAGATATTCCTAATTCTTTTAATGCTTTTTTATATTCATCGAGTGAAAGTGGTTTTCCATGATATTTGGGAGTATCTTCCATGAAGCTGACACCTTTACCGATGATAGTGTGTGCAATGATAACAGTTGGATTTTTATCATTTTTGGCTATTTTTAGTGCAGATAAAATCTGCTCAAAATCATGACCATCGATTTCTATAACATTCCATCCAGCAGCTTCATATTCTTCTTTAATATTTACGTACATAATATCTCTTGCTCTACCACTAATTTGTATATCGTTGTAATCAATAATAACTGTTAAATTATCAAGATTATATTTTTTTGCGGTTCTTCTTGCTTCAGTAACTTGTCCTTTTGCACTTTCGCCATCACTCATTAATACATAAACGTGATGTTGTTGTTTTTTTAATTTTGCTGCAAGTGCCATTCCAACTCCAGCGGATAAACCTTGGCCGAGATTTCCAGTAGTCCATTCAACACCAGGAATCCCGCGTGTAATGTGACCTTCAAATATACTTCCAGGATGTCTAAATCCTGATAACACATCATCTCTGCTTATAAAACCATATGCCGACAAAGTACTATAAACTGCTGGTGAAATATGTCCGTGACTTACTAATATCCTGTCACGATTTTCATTCCAAGGGTCATTTGGGAAGATATTTGCAAAAGAATATAAAGTTACTAAAAGGTCAATTGATGACATCGAACCACCTGGATGTCCAGAACCTGCAACGGTTGTCATGGTTAAAATATCTGCTCTACATTGTTTTGAGATGTTTTTTAATTTTTCAACCAAAATAGGCCACCTCCTTGAATTTTGAACTTTTTCATATTAATTATATCATATAGCATAAGTTTATTAATTAGACAAATTTTGAGTAAAAAAATTTTATAAAAATTTACATATGATATAATACTTAAAGAGGTGAGATTATGGATGTAGTAAAAAAGATCTATAATTCAACTGTTGTTGTTACAATGAGGTTGAATGACAAGATTAATGGTATTAGTGTTGCGTGGATAACTAGAGTTTCAATTAATCCAAAGTTAATTGCAATTTCTATTGGTAAAGAAAGGTTTAGTTATCTTTTGCTAAAAAGTTCCAGTTTTTTTGGTGTAAATATATTGAGTAAATTTCAAAAAGATTTAGCAATTCATTTTGGAAGTGTAAGTGGGAGAGATTATGACAAATTTGAAGGAATTGATTATGAATTAAGTAAAAATGGTATTCCAATCTTAAAGGGAATCGTGGGTTATATTGAATGTGAAATAGTTCGTATTTATGATGCAGGAGATCACTCTATTTTTGTAGGAAAGGTAATTGATGAGAAATTATATAATGATGTGGAACCATTATTGTATGGTGAACATAAAATATTGGAGGGATTTTAGTGTTTGAACATTATTATACAGAAAAGCCAACAAGTAAATTGAAAGTCAGAGAAATAGTTTTCACATTAAAAAATGGACATATCTATAAATTTAAATCTCCTAGTGGAGTTTATTCTTTTGGTAAAATTGATAAGGCTACAAAAATCTTGATTGAGAATGTGAATATAGGTAGTGGAAAGGTTTTAGATTTAGGTTGTGGTTATGGAGTTATAGGTATTACTCTAAAAAAGGAAAATCCAAATATTGATTTATATATGAGTGATATAAATGAACGAGCCGTTGAATTTGCAAAAATTAACGCTAAAAATAACAATGTGAATGCGGTTGTGAAGCAAGGTTATTTGTTTGAGGTGTGGCAGGGTGAAAAATTCGATCATATAATATCGAACCCGCCTATTGTTGCAGGAAAGAAAGTTTGGATGGAATTAATTGAAAAGTCCAAAGAACATTTAAATTTAAATGGTACTTTACAATTAGTCGCGTACCATAATAAAGGTGGAAAAAGAATAAGAGAATATATGAGGAATATTTTTGGTAATGTTAAAGAATTATGTAAAGAGGGAGGTATTAGAGTTTATTATTCAGAAAAATATGAGAATGATTTTTGAAAAAGTCGAATATATTTACAATCAAAATACGCCCTTTGAGAAACATGTGTTAAAAGGTATAAATTTTAGAATTAATGATGGAGAAACTGTTTTTATTCTTGGGAATACTGGAAGTGGTAAAACCACACTTTTATATTTATTAGATTTTTTAATTAAGCCTACTAGTGGTAAAATTTGGGTAGATGATTTTAGGGATCCTTATGAAAATCCATATGAATATAGAAAGAAGATAGGTTTTTCATTTCAATTTCCAGAAAGGCAATTTTTTTCTGAAAAAGTTAGAGATGAGATATATTTTTCAATCAAAAATTTTGAGGTGGAGAATCCAAAAATGCGATTTAAAGAAGTTGTAAATTTTTTTGATTTGAATGAGTATTTGGATAGATCTCCATTCCAGTTATCAGGTGGAGAACAAAGAAGAATAGCCATAGCCTCTGCCGTTGCTCATAATCCAGATATTCTAATTTTAGATGAGCCGACAGTTGGACTAGATAGGAAAAATGAAAAAAAAATAATTCAATATTTAAAAAAGTGGAATGCTGATGCTAGAAAGACTTTGATTATTGTTACACATGATTTTGAGAAATTTGTTGATTTTAAGGGAATAGTATATGAGTTAAATGAGGGGATATTAAGAAAGAGAGGGGTTAAGCATTGAAATTTGTATATCTTGCGTATAACAAAGATATGAAGAAGGTTAAAGGAGAGATTGAAGCTTCTAGTTTGCAGGAAGCATTGGGAAGGCTAAAATCAAATGGGTTGATGATAGTAGATATCAAGGAGTCGAAAAAGAGAAAAGGATTAAAGAATATATTTGGGATTCCACTAAAAGATATAGTCTTTTTTACAAGGCAATTAGAAACTATGATAAAAGCAGGACTAAGATTGAGAGAAGCAATTTATATACTATCAAACCAAGAAATTTTTTCTAAAAGATTTAGAAATGTTCTTGTTAACGTAGTAAATGAATTAGACGTTGGGACATCATTAACAGAGGCGTTTAAAAAACAAGGGGTTTTTGATGAAGTGTTTATTAATATGTTAAAGGCAGGAGAAGAAGGAGGAGTACTTGAAGAAACTTTAGAGAAATTATCTAATTATTATGAAAATTTAAACAGGACTCAACAACAAGTAAAAACGGCAATGGTTTATCCAATTTTTATACTGAGTTTTGCTATAGTAGTGGTTTTGGTAATTAGTTTATTTATTTTACCAAAATTGTTTTCGGTTTTTGGTAACATTCCAACTTCTGGTTTAATTTCAACGCTTGTTAAGTTGAATAAATTATTAACTGAAAACGGATTTTTGGTTGGTTTCTTTTCAGTGTTGATATTTATTGGCATTTACGTGTTTTTCAAGACAGAATATGGAAAAATATTTAAGGAGTTTTTAGGAAATTTGTTTCCACCGATTAGAAAACTTAGGGAAAAGATTACGTATGAAAGATTTTCCAGAACCTTTGGGGTATTAGTTGGAAGCGGTGTTTCAATAATTGATTCGTTAGAAATGGCGGCAAAAGCATCTAATAACAGAAAATTTATTTCTAAAATAAAAAGTGTAGAAGAAAAGGTAAAAAGTGGTAGTTCATTAAAGCAGGCTCTAAAATCTGAAAAAGTGTTCCCACAAATAATTTATGAAATGATAGGTACAGGTGAAGAAACAGGTAAACTTGAAGTTGTTATGGAAAAAGTTGCAGATTTTTTTGATGATCAAATACAACAAGATACTAAGAAACTTTTGTCTATGTTAGAACCTTTGATGATAGCCTTTGTGGGATTATTCATTGCTTTTTTAGCGTATACAATGTATTCGACTATTTTTCAAATGCAATCAACTTTTGGAGGATAATATGACCTATATTGAAGTTATAACTGTTCTGATTATAACTGTCATTATATTTTCCATTAGTGTTATATCTGTATTCAATTTAATGGATAAAGTTGTCTTAAATGAAGAATTGTTTAAAACAATTGTATATTGTGGTCTTTGGTCTTCAAATGCTGATTATATAAGATATTCTAAAAATAAAGTATATATTCATTACACGTTTTTTGAGAAAGAAAATGTAGTTATAACAAAAGAGGTGGATTTAGGGGATTATTTTAATAAACTTGATTTAACAATTATTCCATTGTATAGAGTTAGTGGAGGTACATTTGGAAATTTTAAAATTGAACCTATTGTTTTTGATATTTCAGGGGAATAGGAGGGAAAGTTTGTTAAGGGAAATTTTAGGTAAAAGGATTATTTCATTTGATTTTAGAAATGATAATGAAATTTTTTATGGAAGTCTTGAATATTTTTTTGGTAAAACTAGGTTATCTTCTTTCAAAGAATGGGATTTAGATTTTCAACCCACTGTGGATGATATAATAGTTGTTAACATTCCATGGGATTATATTTTAAATTTGAAAATTCCTCTTCCCACAGTAAAAAATAAAAAGGAAATTGACAAGTTATTACTATTAGAAATTACACAAAATTTGGGTATACAACCAGAGCAAATATATTACGATTATTTAATAACATCTAATAATATTGCAAATGTGTTTGTTGTAAAAAAAGAAGAACTTCAGAATTATTTTCAAAACCTTTATGCTAAAAAAATCCCAGAACCAGATATTCTATATCCAGATTTCTTCAAAGAATCTATTCTTTTGAGTAGATTCACTGGATATAGTATGCAGTTGTTTATAAACAAAAAGTATTCAGGAATGTTAGTTTTTAATGATTCAGATTTAATTGAGGTAAGATACTCTGATTTAAGTTTAAAAAATTTTGACGAGGTTTTATTGGATGAGTTTGGTTATTCTGTATACGAATTGGAATATATTGACGATGAAACATTAATCAAAGATGTTAAAGCTTTTTTGATGAATTTCTTTAGTGATTTTTTATCGTTGATTGAACGTGAAGTCTTTATTACTATAAATTCGATGGAAGAAAAAATAGGACTTGAAAATATACAAACTATTCAAATTGTAACTGATTCAAATATAATTAATGAGCTTTTAAAAGAACATTATGATGATTCTACTCTTTTATTAAATAGATTCTTTTTTCAAGATTTTATTCCATTAGTTAAACATTATAGATTTTTAGGGGTTTTAGGTCTCTTAAAAAGAGGGGGGATAAGTGTTGGAAAGATTAAACTTATATAAGGCGAAGGAAAGAAGAATTTCAATAAAGAAATTTTTGATTTTTGTAATAATAGTTCTAATTCCATTTTTTTCGATGTTTTTTCTTTCACAATTTTGGGTATATCAAAGTATTTCTAAAACTGTAGAAAGTTACCCTCTTGTTTTTAATAACATTACTTTTTTAGAACCACTTGAAATTCCTAAAATTGTTGAAAACGAAATTTTAAAATATGATTCAAAATTAAATATTATTGTGAACAAGATAACTTATTATAAAAGTTACTTAAATAAGGTTTATTATTCCAAATATTTTTTACAAGAATTGTTGGATTTTTTCAAGAAAAAAAACGAGAAATTTTTTATAAAAAGTATAAATTTTTCTGATGGAAAATTTAAGATCTTATTTTATGAATTTTCAAATCAAAAAGATGATTTTAGTGAGGTTGTAAATAAACTTAATGATGTTTACAAAAATGTGGGAATATCTTTAAAAGATACAAAAACTCTATATAGTGATTTTAAAATGTTTGAATTTTATTTGGAGGGGGAACTATGAATATAAAACAAAAATATGCTAACTTATTTTTTGGAATTTTAATAATTTTTTTGACATTTTTACTATTATTTAATGTATTTGTTATAAAATTGAATTTTTTAAAAAATTTTAAATATAACACAGAGATTTTAAACGAAAAAATTAAGCTCTACAACAGGTTTAATATTAATTTTAAGAAGCTAGAGAGTATAATAAAAAATGATGATAGAGAATTTTTGAACTTATTGGAAAACGGTTATATATCAAAGGAATTAGATGTCAAAGAATTTGAAAAGATTTTTTATGAAATTGTGAATTCAAAAAGTGTACCAATTGAAATTTTAAAGGTAGATGTCAAAACCAATTTTCCTATTATTTTTGATAAAGATAAAAAAATAACGGTCAGTTTTCAAATGAAAGTAGGTGATATAATTGAATAAAAAATACATACTAATTTTAATGGGATTATTAATAGTGTTTTTTATCTTTATGTTAATTTTTTCAAGCAAAAAATTACCAAATTTATCTGATACGAAAAAATATATAGTTAGAGCAAAAAATGATTATGTTAATTTTAAAAATATAGAGAAGATTAATTATTTTGAACCATTTTATTTGAAAATTACTTTAGATAGAGAGCATTTAAAAAATTATACAATTGTTGGTAATATAAGTTATTTAGGATACTATTTAGAGGATAATGAGTTTTATGCGTACATTAAAAATTCGGATAAAGTCTTAAAAATTAAGCCAAAATCAATATTTTTAAATAAATATTATATTTTAAATGTAAGTAATAAAAATCTTGTAGTGCTTGATATTGACGATGGTAGTATTAAATTAATTGTTCCAAAGAAGATAGGGGGGAATGACTAATGAGGAAAAAATTTTTGTCTTTGTTATTCATAACGATATTATTTAGTTTCTTGTTTTCGAAAATATTGAATATTGATTACTATTTTGTTGAAAATAAACTTCAGGTGGTTTTAGAACTTGATAATGAAGTTTTGCCTTCAAAAGTTAGATTTGGTTGGAATGATTCAAAAACGGTGTATTATTTATCAATTAATGGGGAATTTGTTCAAAGTTCCTTTTTACCTGTTTCGAAAGGTCCTTTAGAAGGAATACAATTATCACCATCTGAGAATTCTGCAGACATCTTTTTCTTTACGATTGTGCCAGTAAATTCTGATTGGTATGTTGTTGGAAATAAAATTATTGTTGATTTTCCAAGTAGTGTGAAAGATAGAAAATTTAGTTTTTCATTTTTAAATGCACCTTTAGATGTAGTTATAAGGGAGTTTTCAAAAGCTTTAGGGATAAATATTTCGTTGTATGAAGGAGTTAGAAATATAGAGGTTAATCTTGATGTAAAAGATGTTACAATTGAAAAGGCTTTGAGATTGTTATTTTTAAATAACCCAAAAGTTTGTTATGCATATGGACCAGATGGTACTTTATATTTAGGGTTGGAAGAAGAAATTAACAAGAATTTTGCAATGTATTGGCAGATCTACGATGGAGAAGTTAGTGCGGAAAAGATAAAATCGTTACTTGGATCAGGTACTTTTATGAGCTTCTTAAAGGATAAAAGTAAAGTATTTGTATATGGTGGTATTAGAGAACATAGGATAATTTCGGATGCAATTTCAGTAAGACCAAGCAAATCTTGGTATTATTATTCATACACAGTTAGTAAAAACACAGTTGAGGAATTTTTAAAAAATATTTCGTCTATATATGATTTTAAATATGTTGTTTTGGAGCCATTAAAGCAAGTAGCTATTTATGCAGATACAGAAATTTCAAACACAATTGGTTATTTAATTTCAACTTTAAGAGATAATGGGATTGTTGATTTTTATGATTATATTGATGTTAAGGTAAGGTATCCTCAAAGAATTGCATCGGTTCTTGATTCAATAAATATTCCATATAAAATGTTTGGTGAAGTAATAAAAGTTCCAAAAATTTTTAAAGATTTAGTTGAAAAGATAAACAATGATAGGAGTATTGGGAATCCGTATAGGATGGTGATTGAAAGTATTAAATTGGATACTGTTAAATCTGCAATTTCATATTTAGGTATTGGTGAAAATAATGCAAAGGTAACAGAGGTAAATGGTAAAATTTTTGTTACGTTATTTGTTACTGAAGAATTATATAAAAGATTTAATCAATTCATTGAAATTGCAGGTACAAAAACTGCAAGGTTGAAGGTTGATAGAAGTTTATTGAGTAAAGTAAAAGTTCTGAAAGAATTTGATGACGGTACTTACTTAATAGAAGGTAAAGAGAAGATAATTGAAAAATTAATGAGGATGACTCAAAATAAGAAAAGATACGTTCTTGAATTGACACCTTTTGATCCACCAAAAGAGTTATTTTTGTCTCTTATAGATGCAACTCCGGTGTATTATTCTGATAAGACTTTAATATACGATAACATAGATGATTCATTAATTGCTGAGATAGAAAAAATAAGGAAACAATTTGGAAAGGAAATTGTCGAAATTGGTGTTATTGATGATAATTTTAAAAAGATATTGGAAGAGTTATTTGGTGTAACAGTTTATAGATTGAAAAATAAGGTATATATAAAGGGTGAGAAAGCAAAACAAGCTAAGGAGTTTTTTGAAAAAAATAGTGTTTCATATAAAACAGAAAAAGTTAATGTGAAGATTGAAAATTTTGAAGAAGTACAATCCATAATAAAAGATTTGTATAATATTGAGGCTAAATATTATCCGGAAAGTAAATTGTTGATTCTTAGAGGAACTGACGAAAATATAAAACAAGCAAAAAAATTCTTGGATAGCTATAACAAAGGTAAAGTAATAAAATTTGTTGATTTACCTTATACAGATGATATTAAATCTGTTGTTGAAAGTACATCATCAGTAAGAGTATTTGATTTGAACGGAAAAATATTGTTGGTTGGTGAAGAAAGAGAACTTCTTGAAGTTGAAGATTTATTAAATAGTATTGATACCAAACAATCTATAATTGAAATTAATTCAAATGTTCAAAATATTGAAGAATTCGTTAAATTTAATTTTGAAGATAGGATAAAAATTCTGAATTTAAATGGGAAGATTTTGGCAAAAGGTACTCCAGAAGATTTGAAAAAACTTCAAGAAAGGCTCAAGGACTTTGACGAAAAAATTGTTAATGTGGAAGATGAAAAATTAAAAATAGATGTTAAAGACTATAATTTGAAAGATTTGATTGAAAGAGTTTTCAGAGCATATGGCAAAGATATTGTATTTGAATCGGATATCGTTGGTAGTGTAACGTTGAAAGTTGAAGGTATAACTTTGAACAATTTTGAAGACTATTTGAAAAAATATGGAATTGATGTTCGCGAAAATGGGAAAATAGTATATATTGAAAAAACTTCTAAAATATTAAATGTTAAAGATGGGAAGATTTCTATAAATGCAACTGATGTTTCAATTGCAGATATGGTTAGGGAAGTTTATCCTAAATTTGGTTATGCTGTAATCGTAGATTCAGTTGATGAAAAATTAAATTTAGTTTTGGACGGGTCAACTTTAGAAGATTTTGAAAAAATTTTAACGAAAAAAGTAGATATTACAAAAGAAGGAAGTATAGTGTATATTGAACCTAAAGATCAAGTGAAAGAAACTGAGATGAAAGATTTTATAACTTTTGGAAAAAACAAAAGATTTAGTATAAGTGCTGAGAATGTGCAACTTAGAGAAATTATCAAGCAAGTTGTTAAAGGATATGGTTTTTCTGCGGTTATTTCTAAAGATATCAATTCTACTGCTAATCTTTACGTTAATGAACTAGATTTTAAAGAATTTGAAAAAATATTAAATCATTATAATATAGAGGTGAAACAAGAAGATGGAATTTATGTATTTGATTCGCTAACGACAGATTCAACAAAGACTGTAAATACTTTTGTATTTTCTGTCCCAAGAAATGTAGAAAAGATACAGGAACTTATAAGTTTTTATGGAGGAAATTCTTTTGTGGATTCTGCTGCAGGTGTGGTAATTGCAACGGGAATTGATGCTAAAATCTCCGGAGAGATAAAAGGTTATATTGAAAAATATTTGAATTCTAAGCTAGCATTGATTGAAGTTAGGGTAGTAGATGAGGAATTAACAAATTCTCTAGACATAAATTTTGGAGAAATTACTTCCAATATTGGAACTTTATCAAAAAATGGATTTGATATAACACTTTCTTTGGGAGAAATGCCTTTAGAGAAAATTATAGATAAACTACTTTCAATTGGTTCGGCAAATGAACTTACTGTAAGACTGAATGGGAAAATGAATTTAACTGATAAAGATGCAAAGCTACTTGCTAGTCCCAATATTGTTGCCAAAAGCGGTGAAAAAGCAAGTATTTTAATTGGTGACAAAATTCCGATTGTTTTAAACGCTGGTGAGAATTCTCAGGAAATTAGGTATATAGAATCAGGTGTTACTTTGGAAATAATACCGTTTGTAAATGCGGATAATACAATTGATCTCGAATTAAATATAAAAGTAAGTAGTTTTGATTGGGATATAAAAAATCAATACGGACTTGCGTTACCGCTAGAAAGGACCAGGGAATTTAATTCTAAAATTTCTTTGAAAGAGAATGAAACACTAATTATTGGTGGACTAACAAGAGAAGAAAATTCAAAAGTGGAAAGTAAGATTCCAATTTTGGGGGATTTACCTATTATAGGAAAGTTTTTTAAAACAGAAAAAGATGACAAAGTAAAAAGAAACATAGTAATTTTAATATCAGCAAAGGTTGTGGAATGATGAAAAGAAAAATGGCTTTTGCTGATAAGTTTTATCCCAAAGATGTATATAAGTTAAAGAGTTTCTTTGACACTTATGTTGATAAAGTATTTTTAGAAAAATCTAAAAAAAATTTTGGGATGATCCTACCACATGCTGGATATGTATATAGTGGTAAAACTGTTTTATTAACATTGAAAGAAGCTTTAACTTTTGGAAAACCAGAAAGGGTTATAATTTTTGGAACAAATCATTCAGGTTTTGGTAAAGAGACTTTTTCCGTTTGGGAAAGAGGAAAGTGGGAAACACCGTTTGGTGATTTACAAGTTGATGAGGTTTTTACAAAAAAATTATTAGAATATGAAAGAGTTAGTTCTGATTATTCTGTACATTTATATGAGCATTCAATTGAAGTTATTTTGCCTTTCTTGAAGTATTATTATAATGATTTTAAGATAGTACCTATTGTGTATAATTATCAAAATTATAATTCTACACTTGAAATGGTTGAATTCTTAAGGAGTCTTAATTTAGAAAAGACATTGATTATTGCATCATCTGATTTTAATCATTATGATTCGCACAAAAAAACGTTGGAAAAAGATGAACTATTAATTAATGAGATATTAAAACGTAATACAACTGAATTTTTCAAATTAGGTCAAGAAGTATCTGCGTGTGGAATAGGTCCTATTTCGGTTACGGTGGAGTATTTTCAAAATGTAAAGTTAGTTTATCATACAACAAGTGCTGAATTTTCAGGAGATTACAATTTTACTGTGGGGTATGCAGGTTTTGTATTATGGTAAAAGAAAAATATTTCAAGGAATTTGTTATATTATTTTTAATTTTTTTAGTGTTAACGACTGCGGTTTTTCAAAAGAAAGAAATAGTTCATGAAAAACAAAAAAGAGTTTACTCTGAACAAATAATCGATATTAATACTGCTACATATGATCAGCTTTTGGCTTTACCAGGAATAGGGCCAACAAAAGCAAAGAATATAATCGATTATAGAGAAAAAAATGGAATGTTTTATGCACTTGATGATTTGCTAAATGTTTCAGGAATAGGTTCATCAACTTTGAAAAAAATGAAACCTTTTTTAAGATTGTCTAAAGTTAAAAATGTAACCAAAGAAAAAGTTGAAGATAAGATAAATATTAACACTGCTTCAATAGATGAGTTAATGAAACTTCCTGGAATTGGTAAGGTAAAAGCAAGAGAAATAATAAATTACAGAAACAAAAACGGATTATTTAGCTCGAAAGATGAACTATTAAATGTTAAAGGTATAGGACCAAAAACACTGGAGAAAATTAAATCAATGATTTCATTTTAATATTTAGAAAAGAAGATAATAGGAATGATTAAAAGTAGAGATAGAAGTTGAAAGAAATTATAAGTAGTTATTAAAGAAGCTCCAATCAAGATTAGAGATAGTATATAAATTGATATAAAAAATCGAAAGTTTATATCTTTAAAGATTAGAGAAATTAAGAATATAACAGCAATTAAATTCAATATAAAACTTGTAAAAAATCTTGTATATAGTTTTTCAAATGAAGGTATACTTTGCCCACCTGGTATTCTTCCAGGAATGCGTAATATCCAAGTATATTTTACTATACCCTTTCCATACAGGGTAAGAATTGACATGCTAAGTATCAAACAAAGAATAGTTAAAATAATAAAAATTTTTTTCATAGTATCCCTCCCATTTGTTTAGATTATGTTTAATTTAATTTCGTTTTCGTTTGAAATGTTAATTTAATGAACCTGTTCAAAAAATAAGAAGATATAAAACAAAGCAGATAATATCTATCTGCCGCAAAATATTTACACTTTTCACAAAATTATTCAAGCATTGATTTTAAGAGTTTACCTTCATCTGTATATGCTAAAGAAGCATTTATGTTTGATACTATTGTTTTATCTTTGATTATTCCAGCAAGTATTTCTATTTTTACGTGATTTTTTGCTTTCCTTAATTGTTGTCTTTTTTTATATGAAAGATAAAACGTGTTTGAGTATTTAATACTTTGAAGCTATACTAAAGAGACGTGTGAGAAGGTACTTTATTCTTTATATTTTGTAATAATGCTTTCAAAAGAACTTGTAAAAAAAGAGAAAACAAATCATGGGTTCTGTGTATTTTCGCAGTTTACCTTTCTTTTTAGAATATTGCAAAATAAATTTGTAAAATTCTTTGTTGAATTTATAACTTCGTCTCATTCCTGTTTTCTTCTTTGCTTTGTTTTTTGTTTGTTTTCCATTTTTTATTTTATCTCTTTTTACTTTTTTTGATGAATATGTTCTCAATTTAATTGACAATAAACATAACATTTGATACAATCTTATTGAGAATTATTTTCAATAATTGGAGGTGTGTTTATGACTTTGGATCAAGTACCAGAATGCACAAAAGTGAAAATTTTATCAATTATGGATTCAAATATTAGAAACAGAATTTTAGGGTTGGGGATTGTACCGGGGAGTGTAGTTGAAGTTGTACGTACTTCACCGATGGGAGATCCAAGGATGTATAGAGTTTTTAATAAGACAATTTCTTTGAGAAATAGCGAAGCAAACTTAGTTGAAGTGGAATTATTGAATGATTCTATACCATTAATATTTGCTTCTGATGGAGAATATATAGTCGAAAAATTATGTGGTGGAAGAATGTTTAGGGTAAAAGTAGAAAAATTAGGGGTAAGTGTTGGAGTAAAATTGAAAATTTCAAATGGTGAGTTATATATTCATGAAAAAAAAGTTGTTATTGGGAGTGGAATGAAAAGAAAAATAATTTTGAGGAGGGGCTAAGATGGTAATCTCCGCAGCATTGGTTGGAAATCCAAATGTTGGAAAAACTAGTATATTTAATAGGCTTGTTGGAGCAAGGCAATATGTGGCTAATTGGCCTGGGGTCACTGTAACTAAAATTGAAGGTGCAATGGAATGGAAAGGAAATACCCTTCATTTTATTGATTTACCTGGGACCTATTCTTTGACGTCAAAGACGATTGATGAAAAAGTAACAAGAGATTATTTATTTTTTACCCCACCTAATGTATCTCTTTTAATTGCAGATTCACTAAATCCTGAACAAAGTTTTTATCTTTTAATCGAATTGTTGGAAATAACAAATAGTGTTATTTTGGTAATGAATTCGATTGATGAGATAAGAAATAGAGGAGTTAAAATAGATAAATTTGAACTTGAAAAACACTTTGGGGTGCCTGTGGTTTTTACTTCTGCAAAAACTGGCGAAGGAATTGATGAATTAAAAGATAAGATAATCGAGGTGGCAAATGGCAAACACTCAAAAAAAGTGTTATTTGATTATGGAAGTAGAATTGAAAATTATATAAACAAAGTAATAAAACAGATTCCGGACAACGTATTTACAAATAAACGATATGCAGCGTTAAAATTTTTGGAAAAAGATGAATTTTTTTATGAAAAATTAAAATCCCATGTAAATATTGAACGTGATGAAGATTTTTCATCTGAAATTTCAAAAACAAGATATGAACATGTGGTGTATATCATAAAAGAGGCATATTCAGGGAATAATTTAAGTTATGTGAAAAATATTAATGACAGAATTGACCATATTTTGACTCACAAGATTTTTGGAATACCAATATTAATATTTGTTTTCTATCTTGTGTTTAAATTTACATTTGAAGTTATGCAACCTGTATCTGATTTATTAGATGTAGCTTTTTTAAATTTGTCCGAATATGTAAAATCATTTGGTAACAACGCATTTATTTCGTTGATTACAGATGGAGTAATTGGTGGGGTTGGTGGAATTTTAGTTTTTGTTCCAAATATTTTTGGTTTATTTTTAGCTTTAGGGATTTTGGAGGAATCTGGATATTTACCTAGGGCTGCTTTTGTTTTAGATAGGCTAATGTATAAGTTAAAATTATCTGGTAGAGCATTTATGTCCTTAATATTGGGATTTGGATGTAATGTTCCTTCAATAATGACAGCAAGAGGTTTACCAGATGAAAAAGAAAGAATTGGCACCATATTATCATCACCTTTTATAAGTTGTAGTGCAAGGCTTCCAGTGTATATAATGATAATTGGAATTTTTTTCAAAGGGTATAAATCTGAAGTTCTTTTTAGCATTTATCTTATCAGTATACTTTTAACCGCTTTTTCAGCTTACTTTATCAACAAAATCTTCTTCAAAGGAGAAAATGTACCATTAGTTATGGAATTACCAAGGTATAGAGTACCTACTTTTAGAAATATTTTCATTTATACTTGGAACAAAGGAAGTCATTTTTTGAAAAAAGCTGGGACTATAATACTAGTTACAAGTATCGCAGTATGGGGATTAACGTATTTTCCAGATCATGGAAATATAGAAACAAGTTTTGCATCTTATATTGGTAAAGGTTTAGAAATAATATTGAAACCCTTGGGGTTTGATTGGAAAATAAGTACAGCTTTGTTTTTTGGTGGGGTTGCAAAAGAAGTTATTGTTTCTACAATTTCAATGTTGTATGGATTTGCCCAAGGAGATATCTCAAGTGCAAAAATGTTACTTTCTCAATCTTTATCACCTTTAAGTGCATATGCATTTCTTGTATTTGTTTTGTTGTATATTCCATGTTTTGCAACACTTGCTACAATTAAATCAGAAACTGGTAGTTGGAAATGGATTGTTTTTTCAGTAGTTTATAGTTTTAGTTTAGCATATTTATTTTCATATATTGTTATATTTGTTGGAAAAGCCTTTATTTTTTAGCTTGATTTTATTTTTTACGTTTTTTTTGTCCAAATATTACTTTTTTGAACCTTGAATAACTTATTTTATGTGTTAGAATTGTATTGGTTAAATATATAATAGGGAGGGGATTATATGAAAAGATATACAAAAACTCATGAATGGGTTGATGAAAATGGATATGTTGGAATCACTGAGCATGCTCAAGAAAAGCTTGGTGATATAGTCTATGTTGATCTTCCAGAAGTTGGAGCCGAACTAAAAAAAGGGGATATTTTACTTTCAATTGAAAGTGTTAAAGCAGCATCGGATATTTATGTACCAGTAAGTGGGAAAATTGTCGAAGTTAATGAAGAGTTGGATTCTCAACCAGAGTTAATAAATGAAGATGCTGAAGGAAAGGGATGGATTATTAAAATTGAATTTTCGAACAAAGAAGAATTTGATGAATTGATGAGTGAAGAAGAATATAAAGAATTTTTGGAAAATGAGGGTGAAAGTTAATGTTGGGAGTTACTGCTTACTCTGTTTTAATGTGTATTGTTAATATCTTGCTTGGAATATTATTAACTCTTGGAATTATTCAGCAAGGTAAATCAGTTTTTGGTATTTCCACGGTTATGGCATGGTTATTTTTTGTAATTTCATTGTTGTTTTTTCTAACAGGTGGGTTTGTGGAATTCTTTACAAAGTTGGGTTTGTCTATATCACCTGTTGTATATTTAGTAATAGCTATTTATTCAATGTTTGAAATGAAAGATTTGGCAAGTTTGAATATTCGTTCTGCGATGAGAAAAGGAATTTTATTTTCGATAATACTAATAGCATTTTTGGTTATTGATGCGTTGTGGGTTAAGAATGCTGTTTATATTTCCTCATTTTCAATTGGATGGTCATATGTTGTAACTTTAATTTTTGGTATTAAGAACAGAAATTTAGAATAGAAAATGATTTTTCAGATAAATAGTGGGGGAATCCCCACTATTTTTGTATTGGGAGTGATTTTATGTTAGAAAAAAGTGTTATTGAAGATATCCCTGAAAAACCTGGAGTCTATATTTTCAAAAAATCCAATGAATATGTCTACATTGGAAAATCAAAAAATTTAAAAAAAAGGTTAAGTTCGCATTTTTTATTTAAAGAAGAAAAAAGTAAGTTGATTATTGAAGAATCCGACAAATTAGAAACTATAATTGTAAAAAATGAAAAGGAATCATTATTATTAGAAGCTACTTTGATTTACAAATATAAGCCTAAATATAATGTAATGTTGAAAGAAAGTGAATCGCATGTATATATAAGAATTTCTGATGATGAATTTCCGTATGTTGAAATTACTAGGAATAGAAAAAAAGGCGGAAAGTATTTTGGACCATACACCAACATAGGCTTTGTGAGACTTTTTTTGGAAGTTTTACAAAAAGTATTAAATTTTAGAAATTGTAAGAAAAGCTTAGAAAAAATAAAAAAACCGTGTTTAAATTATTATCTAAAAACTTGTATTGCTCCATGTTTAAAAGAAAAAGAAAACAAAAATCTTTATATTAAGATTATAGAAAAGTTGGAGAATGTGTTAAATGGTAATTATGATTATGTTAGAAATTTTGTTGAAAATAAGATGTTATATCATTCTAAAATGCTTGATTTTGAAAATGCGGCAAAATATAGAGATTTATTATTTTCATTTGACAATCTTATGAAATCACAAGGAGTAATTTTAAATGATAATAGAAATGTAGATTATATAGCATTCAGGGATAATATGTTTACAATTTTAAAGGTAAGAA
The DNA here is from genome assembly GCF_018588215.1 of Thermosipho sp. 1244. Lineage (NCBI taxonomy): Bacteria > Thermotogati > Thermotogota > Thermotogae > Thermotogales > Fervidobacteriaceae > Thermosipho > Thermosipho sp. 1244. Next base: position 77,638 of record NZ_LNGA01000034.1, on the reverse strand, counting down.
GTGGAATTTTGGTATCAAAACTATTCTATGAGTCAGCATTAACCTTTGAGGAATTTCTTTTTCAATTTTATTATGGTTTAAAAAGTGACCTTCCTGAAAAAATAGTTTTTAACCAAAAGATAAAACTAGATTTTACAGTTCCTATAACTTTACCAAAAGATGAAAAGGATATATATATTTACGAAATTGCCTTAGAAAATTTAAATGAACATGTTAAAACAATTAAATTTAATAAAAGAGTGCTCTTAAAAATGAAAGAGATTCTAAATTTGAAGAAAATTCCTTTAAGAATTGAGGGTACTGATATTTCCCATAGAAATGGAAAATATACTGTGGCATCATTAGTGGTATTTGAAAACGGCTATCCAAAAAAAGAAGAGTATAGAAGGTATAAACTTGGAAATATATTAGATGATTATGAGAGTATTAGAATGTTTATTAGAAAAAGATATTCAAAGCATAAATTACCAGATTTACTTTTTATTGATGGAGGAAAAGGGCAAGTTAATGCTGCAATTCAAGAACTAGAAAAAATGAGTTTAGATGTGGATGTTGTAGGTATTGCAAAGGAAGAAGAACTAATTGTGGTAAAAGGTAGAGTTATAAAGCTTGAGCATACAAATGATGTGTTAAGGACATTAATTTTTATAAGGGATGAAACCCACAGAGTTGCTAATACATTTAGTGGAAATTTAAAATTAAAAAGTTATAAAGTAAGTAAATTAGATGATATATCTGGCATAGGTTTAAAAAGAAAAAAGCAATTGCTCATGAAGTTTAAAACGTTGGAAAATATTAAAAATGCACCATTATATGAATTAGAAAAAATTGTTGGTAAAAAATTAGCAATGCGGATTAAGGAAGAATTGTGATTATATAAACAAAATTAAAAGTTTTGCATTAATATTAAGATTTATTCAGACTTGAAACATTTTTTACTACTGATATAATTAAAGTGAGAATAACATTAAATGCATATAGGAGGTGTTACAGTTGACGGCGTATATTATTCGGAGGCTTTTGTTGTTACCATTGATTATTTTTGGTGTAACATTGGTTATTTTTAGTTTTACCGAAATTTTAGGTCCAGAAAAAATGTTGTCAGCATATGTAAATCCTAATATGTTCGATAAGTTGTCAAATGAAGAACTGGACAAATTGATTGAACAGTATGGATTGAATGATCCAATGTGGACGAGGTATTTTAAATGGATCAGTGGTGTTTTAAAAGGAGATCTTGGTTGGTCGGTTACAGCAAAGGAACCAGTTGCAAAAGCCATTAAAGACAGAATACCTTATACTATTGAACTTGCTATTTACGCATTTATACCAGTAGTGGTTGTAGGTATTTGGTTAGGAGTTACTGCTGCTGTTAACAGAGATAAATTTATAGATCATTTTATTAGGATTTTTGCAATAATAGGGTGGTCATTACCAGATTTTGTGTTTGGATTAATTGTGTTAATGATATTTTATTCAGTATTAGGATGGTTTCCACCTGGTACTTTAAGTGGTTGGGCAGAACAAGTGGTTAAATCAGGAGAATTTCATAGATTTACCAAAATATTGACAATTGATGCTCTTTTAAATGGTAGATTAGACATTTTCTGGGATGCGCTTAGACATTTAATAGGTCCCATTTTGACAATTTCATGGTTGTGGTGGGCATATCTTTTAAGAATAACAAGGTCAAGCATGTTGGAAGTATTGGGAAAAGAGTATGTTAGGACTGCAAGAGCCAAAGGTGTTCCAGAAAAGGATGTTATTCATAAACATGCTAAGAAAAATGCAATGATTCCTGTGGTAACAGTTGCAGGTGCTATGGTTATTGGTTTGTTAGCCGGTACAGTTATTGTTGAGGTTATATTCAATAGAATTGGTATGGGGAGATTTACTGCACAGGCTGCGACGCAACTTGATTATGCAGCAATATTGGGGAGTACACTCTTTTATTCTACGTTGCTTGTTATTGGTAATCTTATAATTGATATACTATATGCTATTCTTGATCCAAGGATTAGACTCGGTTAAGGAGGTGTTTTTGAGTGAATACAGAATTTAAAAGAACTTTAAGAAAATTATTTAGAAATCCATCTGCAGTATTAGGCTTCTCATTATTACTTTTTTTTACATTTGTGGCAATCTTTGCACCATTTCTTGCACCACCTGTGAATCCAATGTTTCCAGATGAAAATGGAAATCCTTCTAAATTAGAGGACCCATATATTATGCCAATTCTTTCATGGAGCTCTGATCCAGTACCACCAAGTAAGGATCATCCATTTGGAATGATTGCGGGAAGAGATATTTATTACGGTGTTGTTTGGGGAACTAGAACAGCATTTAAAATTGGTTTAACCGTGGTTGTTTTGTCTACAATAATAGGTTTAATAATAGGTTCAATTGCAGGGTATTTTGGTGGATGGATTGATGAAGTTTTAATGAGAATTACTGATGTTTTTCTTTCAATTCCGTTTCTACTTGCTGCCATGGTATTAACCACCATTTTGGGGAGTGGACTTGATAAGGTGATGATAGCTATGACTGTTTTTGGTTGGATGGCTGTTGCAAGGCTTATTAGAGCTAACATTTTACAGGTTAAAGAGGAACAATTTGTACTTGCTGCTAAAGCACTTGGTATAAAAGATTATGTTATTATTTTAAGACATGTACTACCAAATACAATTTTTCCTGTGTTAGTTCAGGCAACAATGAGACTTGGATCACTTGTTATTACTGCTGCTGCCTTGTCATTTTTAGGATTAGGTGCACCTATTGGTTATGCTGATTGGGGTTCGATGTTAAATTATACAAGAAATTATATTTTGGGTTCTAGTGGACAGGCTTTTGCGTATTGGTATACTATTTTTTATCCAGGTATGGCAATGGTATTGTTTGTGCTTGCGTGGAATTTAGTGGGTGATGCCCTTAGAGATGTATTTGATCCGAAATTGAAATAAAGGAGTGGTAAAGTTGGAAAAGAAACCATTATTGCAAGTAAAAAATCTTAAAACATATTTTCATACAGAAGATGGGATTGTAAAGGCTGTTGATGGTGTGGATTTTGAGGTGTATCCTGGTGAAACGCTTGGAATTGTTGGTGAATCGGGTAGTGGAAAAAGTGTTACATCTCTTTCAATATTAAGATTACTTGATCCAAACGGGGAGATTTTAGAAGGTAGTGAAATTATTTTTGAAGGTAAAAATCTTTTGGAACTTTCTGATGATGAAATGAGAAAAATAAGAGGAAATGATATTGCGATGATTTTTCAGGAACCAATGGTGGCTTTAAATCCGGTTTTCACGATTGGTGAACAAATTATGGAAGCAATTTTACTTCATCAAGATGTTAACAAAAAAGAAGCAAGAGAAATGGCAATTGACATGCTTAGGAAAGTTGGAATTCCTGAACCAGAAAAAAGGATTGATGAATATCCACATGAACTTTCGGGTGGTATGAGGCAACGTGCAATGATTGCAATGGCTCTGTCGTGTAGACCGAAATTGTTAATCGCAGATGAGCCTACTACTGCTTTAGATGTAACTATACAGGCTCAAATTCTAGATTTAATGAAACAACTACAAAAAGAATATGGTATGGCAATTATATTTATCACACATGATGTAGGGGTAATAGCAGAAAATGCGGATAGAGTTGTGGTTATGTATGGCGGTATGGTTATGGAAACAGCTGATGTAAAAGAAGTTTTTAAGAAAATGAGACATCCGTACACATGGGGATTGTTAAATTCTATACCAAGATTGGATATTGATCAGGATAGATTGTACAATATTCCGGGTATTGTACCTGATCCGTTACATTTCCCACCGGGATGTAGGTTTAATACAAGATGTGAATTTTCAGATGAAAGATGTAAAAAAGAAATTCCTCCATTACAAAAGGTTGGGGAAGATCATTATTCAAGATGTTTTTATTATCATAAAATTGAAGAAGCTCAGAAACTAAAAAAGGCTGGTGAAAGTGCATGAGCGAAAAAAAGGTATTACTTAGAATAGAAAATCTTGTAAAATACTTTCCAATTAGAGCAGGAGTTTTCAAAAGAGTTGTTGCATGGGTTAAAGCAGTCGATGATATAACTTTTGATGTCTATGAAGGTGAGACAGTAGGATTAGTTGGTGAGTCTGGATGTGGAAAGACTACTGCAGGGATGACGTTATTGCGATTATACGAGCCAACTTCTGGAAGAATAATTGTTGATGGTGAAGATACAACGTATTATTTTATGCCAAGATTTCGCGCAAAAAAATATCTAAAAACAACTTATGTGGATAAATTTAAAAATATTGACTCACGAGAATTGAATGGTATAGATAAAAAGTATTATGAACTTTATAAAGAATTAGGAGAGAACGGATTTTATAATAAACTTCTTTCAAATCTTTCCGAGAAAAGGTCAGAATTTAGAAGAACTATGCAAATAGTATTTCAAGATCCGTATAGTTCTTTAAATCCAAGGATTAGAGTAAAGACAATTGTATCAGAAGGCCCTGTATTACATGGAGTAATTAAAAAGTCAGAAGTCATAGAGAAAGTTAGAGATGCACTAGAAGAAGTGGGAATTCATGGTGAGCATATGTACAGGTTTCCACACCAATTTTCGGGTGGGCAAAGGCAAAGAATTGGAATAGCAAGAGCCTTGTTAATGAATCCAAAGTTAATAGTAGCCGACGAAGCAGTAGCCGCTTTGGATGTTTCAATTAGATCACAGGTAATTAATTTAATGATAGATTTGCAGAAAAAACATAACCTTACATACATTTTTATTTCACATGACCTTTCGGTTGTAAAGTATATTTCTGATAGAGTAGTTGTTATGTATCTTGGTAAAATAGTTGAGAACGCTCCTAAAAAAGAATTATTTGACAGTCCAATGCATCCTTACACAAAAGCCCTTATGAGTGCAATACCTGTACCCGATCCTGAATATAAAAAGAATAGAATTATACTGAAAGGAGATGTTCCAAGTCCAGTAAACCCACCAAAGGGTTGTAGATTTCATCCAAGATGTCCCGTTGCAAAAGATATATGTTCCAAAGAAGAACCTGAATTAAGAGAAATTAGTCCTGGGCATTTTGTGGCATGTCATTTCCCAGGTTCATTATAATAAAGATTTATCTATAACGAAAGCTGGCCATTTTGGCCAGCTTTTTTTTGTTATTCAAGTATACATTTGTTAGATATTATATGTTTGTTCAACAATATTTTATATCATCCAAAAAAAAGAAAAAAAACAATTAAGTAAAGTTTAAAACGATTATGATAAAAAAACTTTAAATATCATAATTTTCTTTTTATCTAACTTTTCGTATATAATGCAAAAAAAGGGGGGATAAAATGAAAATTTGTGAAATGGTTCCAGTAGCACTTGGAAAAAAAGTTCCTGACTTATTAATAAAAAATGTAAATTTAGTTAATGTGTATACTGGAAAAATTGAAAATACAAATATTGCATTATACAAAAAAAGAATAGCAGGTATTGGATTTGAATATACAGATGCAAAAAAAATCTTTGATGCAAATGGATTATATGCAATTCCAGGCTTGATTGATGCTCATGTACATATTGAAAGTTCTATGCTTTCACCAATTGAGTTTGCAAAAATGGTTTTACTAAATGGGACAACAACTGTAATTGCTGATCCACATGAAATTGCAAATGTTTTAGGAGTTGAGGGGATTAATTATATGATTAAGGCTACTGAAGGAATTCCATTAAATGTATATTTTGCAATTCCTTCAGCTGTCCCTGCAACTTCTTTGGAGACTTCAGGGGCAACACTTGGACCGGAAGATATGGTTAGTTTAATTGAAAAGTATCCATTTCGAATTATTGCATTAGGTGAAGTTATGAACTATCCGGGGGTAATTAATTGTAATAGAGAATTAATTACTAAAATTGAAATTTTGCGTCATAAATACAAAAGAATTGATGGTCATGCTCCTGGATTATCTGGAAAAAATCTTAACGCTTATATTGATGCATTTGTTAGATCCGATCACGAATGCGAAACTGTCAATGAATCGTTAGAAAAACTTTCAAAAGGAATGCATATTTTTATTAGAGAAGGTACCGCAGCAAGAAATTTAAAATCTCTTTTACCCGCCGTTGATTTGATGAATCACTTCTTTTTTTCATTTTGTACAGATGATAGGGATCCAGAGGATATTAATAAAAGAGGACATATTAATCAGATTGTCAAAGAATCGATTGATAACGGTATTCCACCAGTTATAGCAATAAGAATGGCGACAATTAATACCGCAAAATATTTTAATCTAAGAAGTATGGGCGCTATTTCACCTGGGTATAAAGCTGATATAGTCTTGGTTGATGATTTAGAAAGTTTTAACATTAAATTTGTAATAAAAGATTCAAGATTTGTGGTGAAGAACGATAAACTAAATTTAACAATTGAAAGTATTTTTAAGGATGTACCAGAAACTTTAGGAATTATAAACATAAGAAAAGACTATAATTTAAAAATTAAAAATAAAAACAAAAAGATTAGGGTAATTTCTATTAAAAACTATTCTCTTTTTACTGAGGAAATAATTATTTCGCCTAAGGTATCTAAAAATGAGATAATTTCAGATGTTGAAAATGATATTGTAAAAATGGTTGTCTTTGATAGGCACAAAGCCTCGGGATATACAATAGGTTTTGTTAAAGGTACGGGAATAAAGAAAGGAGCTATTGCAACTACAATTGGTCATGATTCACATAATTTAGCAGTTGTTGGTGAAAATGATAATGATATGAATAAAGCAATAAGACGAATTCAAGAAATTAATGGGGGAATAGTTGTTGTAAAAGGCGGTAAAGTAATTTCCGAATTATCATTACCTATCGCCGGTCTTATGTCGGATAGAGATTATACATATGTAATTAACAATTTAAAACAAATAAAAACTGCAATCGAATCTCTGGGGCCAAGAAAAGATGTTTTAATGAATATTCATTTCTTACAATTAGCTGTAATTCCAAAATTAAAGATAACTGACAAAGGATTAATTGACGTTGAAAAGCAAAAAATTGTGGATCTATTTGTGGAGGTGTAATTTATGAATATAATTGGAAAAAAAGTAATAAGAATTGATGCAAAAGAAAAAGCTTACGGTATTTCTAAATATGCTTCTGATTATTACTTTCCGAACATGCTTTATGCAGCGGTTGTTTACGCAGACGTTCCACATGGAGTACTTGAACATATAGATATAAGTGAAGCAGAAAAATTACCTGGTGTTGTTAAGATTGCCACTTATAAAGATGTACCTGGCACAAATAAATTTGGTCATGTAATTGATGATATGTTTTTTTTAGTTCCTGAAGGTGAAAAAGTAAGATTTGAAAGAGATGTTCTTGCTATAATTGCGGCAGAAACTCCAGAAATTGCGAAAAAAGCAAAAGAATTAGTGAAATTTAAAATAAAAGAGCTACCAGGTGTTTTTACTATAGACGATGCAATAAAAAATGAAGTTTTGGTGCATGAGAATAATGTGGCATTTACAAGAAAAATCAAAAGAGGAAATATTGAAAATGCGTTTAAAAATGCAGACTTAATAATCAAAGAAATCTTCGAAACGGGATATCAAGAACATGCTTATCTTGAAACACAAGGTGTTGTCGCAAATTATTCTGATAAATTAGAACTATATGTATCTGCACAATGTCCATTTTATGTACAAAAAGATGTATCAAAAATATTAGGAATAGATCTAAAGGATATTAACGTTATCCAAACTGAAACAGGTGGAGGTTTTGGTGGAAAAGAAGATGTGCCATCTTATATTGCCTCAAAGGCTGCTCTGTTATCTTTTTTGACTAAAAGACCTGTTAAGTTAATTTACACACGTGAGATGGATATTAAAGAAACTAGTAAAAGGCACCCTAGCAAATCATTTTATGAGGTGGCATTTAATAAAGATGGGAAAATTCTTGGTGTTAAAGCAAAAATTTACCTTGATATGGGGGCATATTCCACATTATCTCCAATAGTTATGTACAGAACAATGGTTCATGCATGTGGACCATACAGTGTTGATAACGTAAAAGTCGATGTCTATGGAGTTTACACAAATAAAGTTCCATGCGGTGCTTTCCGAGGATTTGGTTCTCCACAAGTTTTGATGGCAATGGAATCAATGATGGACCTAGCTGCTAAAAAACTTAATATTGATCCATTCGATATCAGAATGAAAAATGCACTTGAAAAGAATAAACAAACTGCCACAGGACATTTACTTACTGAATCTGTGGGAGCCAAAGAAACTTTAAAAAAGGTATATGAAGCTTCAAATTACAAACAATTAAAGGAAAGGGTTAAAAAATTCAACGAAAGCAATTTGTTAAAAAAACAAGGTCTAGGCTGGGCTCACATATTCTATGGGGTGAGCTTAGGGGCCGGTGGACAATTTTTAGATGGAGCTACAGCAATGGTTAATGTTCAATCTGATGGAACAGTTACCATTATGATAGGCAATACTGAAATGGGACAAGGTGCAAAAACAACAATTTCAATAATTGTTTCAGAAATTTTGGGTCAAGACTTATCAAAAATTAGGGTATTACAGCCTCAAACATTATTTATTCAGGATAGTGGGCCAACAGTTGCATCAAGAACTACTTTTTTCAGTGGTAATGCTGTAAAAATTGCTACCGAAAAAATTAAGAACAACATGTTAAACTTCTTGGAAAAATACTTCAACGTAAAAAAAGATGAAATAAAATTTAAAGATAGCTTTGTTTACGTGAATAATAAAAAATTTTCTTTTAATGAGATTGCTATGCTCTGTAATAATAATAACGTAAAGTTATCTGAAACGGGATGGTACAAAACACCAAAGCTTGATTTTAACCATGAAGATGGCATTGGTGAAGCATATATTACTTATTCGTATGCTACACAATTATCATTAGTAGAAGTCGATATTTTAACTGGCAAAATAGAATTAAAAAAGGTTTGGGTATGCCATGATATAGGAAAAGTTATAAATTTGGATGGAGCAATTGGACAGGTACATGGTGGAGTTATTCAAGGAATGGGGTATGTTCTTTTTGAAGATTTAAAGTACAAAGATGGGAAAATCACAACTAAAAATTTTAACAACTATTTAATTCCCACAATTAAAGATATACCTATTGAGTTTCACGTTGATTTCGTAGAGGATAGTTTTTCAGAAGGTCCATTTGGCGCAAAAGGATTGGGTGAACCATCACTAATGAGCGCACCACCTTCTATTTTAAATGCTATATCAGCTGCTATAGGGAAGCAGTTAAATAAAATTCCCGTATCTATTGAAGAAATTATAAAAAAGGAGTGATAGTTATGAAAAAAGTTCCTGTGATTGGTCCTACATTTTCTGAAATGCTTAATCCAGAAAGAGTTGATTCAAAGATTAGAAAAAGGGCACTTGAGATGAAAAAGAAAGATCCATTGCATCCTATTAACTTATTTAATATCTCGTGGAAAAACGAAGATAATGAATACTACTATTTTATTCTTCCAAGTGAATTAACTGGTGTAAAGCCAAATATTATAGTGCTTTATGCAAAGGAATTTCCATCTGGAAGTCATAAAGTTGGTGCAACATATTCAATTTTAGCAGAGAAAACTGTAAGTGGAGAAGTAGATCCATTTAAACATACTTTAGTATGGCCTTCTACTGGAAATTACGGTATAGGCGGTGCTTGGGTATCATCACGGATGAATTATAAATCAATTGTATTATTGCCAGAACTTATGAGTAAGGAAAGATTTGAAATTATCAGAGCTTATGGTGCTGAGGTTATTGCTACTCCTGGATGTGAATCAAATGTCAAAGAAATTTATGATAAAGCAAAGGAGTTATATAACAAAGATCCTGAAAAAATAAGGATTTTAAATCAATTTGAGGAATTTGGAAACTATAGATTTCACTACTATGTAACAGGAAATTCAATGATTGATCTTGTAAAAAAGAGAAATATAGGTAATGGAAAAATTTCTGCTGTTGTTCTTGGCGTCGGTTCTGCAGGAACAATTGCTTCTGGAGATAGAGTAAAACAAGAATTTCCAAATGCAAAAGTTGTAGCAGTAGAACCTTTACAATGTCCTACGATCTCACTTAATGGATACGGAGGACATGACATTCAAGGTATCGGCGATAAGCACGTAACTTGGATACATAACGTTTTAAATAATGATGCCGTAGTACTAGTTGATGACATAGACTCGAAAAAAATGCTACATGTTTTTAGTGATCCAGTTGGAAAAGAATTTTTGAAAAGTTTTGTAAATAAAGATTTAATTGAATTTATTTCGGATAAATTTGGAATTTCTGGTGTTGCAAATCTGATTGGAGCAATAAAAGTTGCAAAACACTATAAATTCGGTGCTGATGATAATATCTTTATAGTTGCTACCGATTCAATTGAAAGATATAGGTCCGTTATGAACGATTTAGAAGAAAAATTTGGAAAGTTAACTTTAAATGAAGCAAAAAATAGATACGAAAGAATAATTTCATATCAGGAACCTTCTTGGATTTTTGAGGGCACTATGTATAACAAAGAAAGATGGCATAATTTAAAATATTATACTTGGGTAGAACAACAGGGGAAAACTGTTGAGGAATTAAATGCTCAAAGAGATTATAACTATTGGAAAAAGGAACAAGAAAAAGTGGAAGAAATCGATGAATTAATTGTTGAGTATAGAGAAAAACACAAAAATGAGTTAGAAAAGATTTATTTTGAAGATTGAGGTGAATCACATGAAAAAATTGTTTAAGAACATTTCTTATATATACACATTTGATAAAAAAATAGGAAACTTAAAGAATGGATACATTTTGGTAGAAAATAACAGGATCATAGATATTGGTAAAAATCACGAGGGAATTGAAGCTGACGAAGTCTATGATTTAAATGGATATATGGTTATTCCAGGATTTATAAATACACATCATCACATGTTCCAAACCTTAACAAGGGGACTTGCTGAAAATAGTAAACTGTTTGATTGGCTTGTTTATTTATATGAGATTTGGAAGTTTATAGACGAAGAAGCAATATATATAAGTACAATAATTGCAACTTATGAAATGATTAAAACGGGTGTTACAACGACTACCGATCATCTTTATTTGTATCCATTTGGGAACAATAAATTGTTTGATGCTGAAATTGAAGCTGCCAAAAATATTGGAATTAGATTTTATCCAACTAGAGGTAGTATGTCTTTGAGCAAAAAAGATGGAGGGTTACCACCTGATACTGTGGTACAAAAAGATGACGAAATATTAATCGAATCTGAAAGAGTTATCAAACAATACCACGACGCATCAAAGTACTCAATGTTAAGAATAGCTTTGGCTCCATGTTCACCATTTTCAGTTACTAAAACTCTTATGATTGAAACTTTAAAGTTATCAGAAAAATATAACGTGCTTCTCCACACGCATCTTGCCGAAACCTATGATGAAGAAATGTATTGTATCGAGAAATTTGGTAAGCGACCAGTAGATTATATGGAAGAATTGGGATGGTTGAATGATAAAGTGTGGTTTGCACATTTAGTTTATTTAAACGAAAAAGATGTAGAAAAATTGTCCAGTAATAATGTGGGTATGGCCCATTGTCCATCATCAAATATGCGGTTGGGGTCTGGAATAGCCCCAGTTACAGAAATGAAGAAAAAATTAAAAATAGGTATAGCAGTTGACGGAAGTGCTAGCAACGACACAAATAACATGTTGTTAGAATTGAGAAATGCACTTTTATTACAAAGAGTAAAGTATGGTGCTAAAGCTGTAACGATTGAAGAAATTTTGAAAATGGGTACTTTGGGTGGTGCAAAAGTTTTACACGTAGATGATTATCTTGGTACATTAGCAAAAGACAAAGCAGCAGATTTTATTGGTTTTAAACTTGATAAAGTTGAATTTGCAGGAGCACTTCATAATCCTATTAATGCAATATTACTCTGCGATGCAAAACAAGTCGATTTATCCGTTATTAATGGGGAGATTAAGATATTTAATAGCGAGTTTGTGAATTTTGAAATAAGTAAATATATTGAAAAACATAACATTATTTCTAAAAAGATCCTTGAAAAATCATTAAAAGGTTAAATGAAATATTATCGTAATAATTATGTATACTATTGTTTTTATATTTTAAAATTATCTAAATTACCATGGCTAAGTGCTTAAATGCACTTAGTCTTTTTTTTTTTAATTTTGAAATTAAAAATACATATGTTATTCTTTACAATGTGTGAGTATAGCGGAGCGGAGAGATAGTATGAGAAAATACAATGATAGGCATATTCCGGTTTTGCCACAAGAAGTTATAAGTTACCTTATATGGAACGATAATGGAATATACGTGGATTGCACAGTTGGGGAAGGTGGACATACTGCTTTAATTGCCAATAAGTGTCCAAATTCTCGTATTATTGGTTTTGATGTTGATTTTGAAGTTTTGAAACTTGCAAGGCAAAGACTTGAAGAGTTTGCTAATGTCACCCTCATAAAAGCTTCCTATGTTGACCTTCCATTGATATTGAAAACTATGGGAATTGAAAGAGTTTCAGGTATTCTTGCAGATTTAGGTATCTCAACATATCAGTTAAAGGCTGAAGATAGGGGATTCACTTTTAATAGAGATGAACCTTTAGATATGAGAATGGATTTAGAACAAACCACAAGCGCCCACGATATTGTTAATTCATACTCAGAGAGAAAACTTGCAGATATTATTTTTAGATATGGCGAAGAAAGATTCTCGAGGCGTATTGCAAAATCAATTGTAAATAACAGACCGATAAACACAACTAGAGAATTAGTTGAAGCAATCCGAAAGGCTTTACCACCAGCTGAAGTTAGAAAAAGAAGGAGACATTTTGCAACAAAAACTTTCCAAGCAATAAGAATAGAAGTAAATAAAGAATTAAAAAATATAGAACAATTGTTAAAGAATGCTGAGCAACTTTTAGAGATTGGAGGGAGATTGGCTATAATATCATTTCATTCACTGGAGGATAGAATAGTTAAGCACTTTATTAAAAACTCGAAATTTCTTAAGCAAATAGCAGGACCAATCAAGCCTAGTGAAGATGAAATAAAAAGTAATCCTAGAGCAAGGAGTGCAAAATTGAGAGTAGCGGAGCGTATTTAAGGGGGGGAACATTATGGCTGTTAGTGTACAAGCGAAGCGAAGCAAAGAAGTCAGTATTAAATTATCTAAATTTTTTAAATTTGTTTTTTTTGTTACAATTCCTATTATTTTGGTAATTCTGTCTTTTGCCATTTCTCTCCATTATTCAAGATTGAATTTGGAAATTCAAATTCAGAAAGAGGCATTTAAAAGGGAAACTTTAGAATTGAATAGGAAAATAATCAACATAAACAAAAACATAGAAGCATTAATGGTTGGATCTGAAACCTTGAAATGAAAAACTCTAGAGTAATTTTTATATACATAGTTCTAACTGTAATAATTTTCATAGAGATGCTTAGCTTATTTAAAATTAACAATACTAATAGTGAAGAAGTTTTAGAATTAAGTATTCCTTCATTAAGAGGGAAGATTTTTGATTGTAATGAAAACCTCCTTTCAACGAGCATTCCATATTATGTAGCATACTTTGACACCCGTTTTTTTAAAAGATTTTATAATCCTTCATTGGATTTTGATTTAAAGCTTTTGGAAAGTCGATTTGGTGTAAAAATAGATTTTAAAAAAGAATTTAATAAAATTGGTGAAGCATATGACATCGATGAGATTAAAAGAAAAATTCCAAGCAACTTGAGAAAGTTTGTTAATATATCAATCAGTTCCAAGAGAATTTCGCTTTTAAACTATGGCATGGACATGATAATTGGAAAGGTAAATTCTTCTAATGGAATCAGCGGAATTGAAAAAGTATATAATTCTTATCTAAAAGGAAAGAAAAATGGAAAAATTATATTCAAATTTTCTGGTCAGTTTAATAAAGATGGAACTATAACCCAATATATACCTCCTAAAAATGGAAATAATTTAAAATTGACAATAGATTCTCTTTTACAAAAAAATATTTACGAGCTAGCAATTAAAGCCAAAGAAAAATATAATGCTGAAAGCGTAGGAATAATTTTAATGGAAACAAAAACTGGTAGAATAAAGTCACTAGTAACTACAAATTCCTGGCCAGATTACACCATGGGATATATTGAACCAGGATCAGCAATTAAGCCAATATTTTATGCAGCAGCTTTAGATTTAGGAGTTATATCAAAAGATTCAACATTCCTATGCAATGGTTATATTTATCCTGAAAAAAATCTAAGTATAAAAATTACAGACATACACCCACATGGACTAATAAATTTGAAAAAAGCAATATCTGAATCGTGTAATATTGCTGCGGTAAAAACTTCTGATAAATTAGTAAGTGAATTTGGCAAAGAAACTTTATATAAAATTTTTAAAACATTTAATTTTGGAGAATTAACAAATATAGAACTTCCAGGAGAAATTAAAGGAATTCTAAAAAATCCTAAAAACTGGTCGAAAGTAGATTGGGCTTATCTACCTATTGGTTATTCTATAGGTGTAACTCCAATCCAATTAATTACGGCTTTTAACAGTATTTTGAATGATGGTATATACATCTCGCCAACTATCGTACTTGATTCATATCAGAAAAGATATAGAGTAATAACTTCAAAAACTTCAAAATTAGTTAAAGAATTTCTAAGAGATGTTATAGAAAATGGTACGGGAAAATTAGCAAAAGTACCTGGAATTGATATATTAGGAAAAACTGGTACCAGTCAAATAAAACCGGGAAGTAAGGAATATATGATGACTTTTTTAGGAGGATTTTCGATCAAAGATAATTTATATACGGGAATGGTTTGGGTTAGAAATCCCAAAGGTTATGGGCTATCAAGTCAAGTTGCTGCTCCACTTTTTTCCGAACTTATAAAAGTTGTAAAAGATTATTACACCAAAAATGAGAATTATATCTTTGTAACTCCTGGCATTGTACCCAATGTGAAAGGATGGAATTTAAGGCAAATATTGGTATTAGAAAAATTCTTCAAAATAAAATTTGTTGGAAAAGGAATCTATGTTTATAAACAAATTCCTGAAACTGGAAGCTTATCCAACGAGATAACAGTTTATCTAAAATAAATTAATTGATCCTAAGAATTATTATACTTATAATAATTTACTCCCCAAACACCTAATATAATAAGCGTCATTCCTATTATGTGTTTCAAAGTTATTTGTTCGTTTCTAAATAAAGCACCTGCCAAAACAGATATAACAGTAGTTAAATTAGCAAAAATTGATGACTGCGTAGGTGATACCTTAGAAAGCATATAATTGACAAGGAAAAATGCTACAGAAGAAGATAGAATACCTAGATATAAAGCCGGGATCAATACATGAATATTTGTTAGTACTGTATAATCAAGTTCTCCTCTTGTAAGTGCCAATACATTAAAAAAGATAGCACCGATAATCATCATAAAAAAAGTTATTTCAACCGGTTGAAATTCTTTTGAAAATTTTCTTGAAGTAAAGTTATAAAAAGTTGCCGAAAAAACAGCACAAAGTATCAACAAATCCCCTTTAATGTTTCCTTTAAAATTGTTAAAACCAACTATTAGTAGAACTCCAAAAAAACTTAAGAAAACAAATAAAAAGTTCATATTATGTACTTTTTCTTTCGAAACAATAGGAGTTAAAAATGTTATAAAAATAGGTATTGAAGCGATTAAAATCCCCGCTTCAGAGGATGGAATGTATAATAACCCGGAGGTTTCGAATATAAAATATAAAATCGGTTGAAACAAAGCTACAATTAATAATTTAAAATAATTTTTTCTTTGCAAGGAAATTATTTTAAAAATAGAAAGAAAGAACAAAAACAAACTAGCGATCGTAAATCGAATTGCTATGAAATTCACCGGGAAAGTATAATCAAGAGCATTTTTTGTAAAAAGAAATGACAATCCGAATATAAAAGCCATAAATAAGCCAGAAATAGTTACTTTGAAAATGAAAGCCCCTCCTCGTTTTCAATTTATTCCTTTCTAAATTATATCAAACATTTATGGTAAAATTAAGTCAAAACATATTAAAAAAGGAGAGTGCTTTATGAATTACGTTTTTGTTGGTATTATAAGTTTGCTAATCGGTATTTTTGTTGGATATAAATTTGGTTATATCTTGGGAAAAAGAGATAAAAAATCTGAAGATTTTTCTAATCAGCTTTCCACTATAAATAATCTTTCAATTCAAATTGCTGGATTAAAAGCAAAATATGAGGAAATTGAAAAATCAAGACTTGAGGCTGTAAAACAAAAAGAAAAATTAGATGAAGAAAGAGAAAAAAGGTTAAATGAGTTTATTCAAAATACTCATAAGCTATTTTCCGAATTGACCCAAAAAACGATAATGATTGATGAGCAAAAAGATAAAAGAATTTCTGAACTTGTTGAACAAATGAAAAATTTTTTTGAAGAACAAAGAAAAAATACTGAACAATTTTTAATTGAACAAGGTAAGTCAAGAGAGGAAATTGAAAAGAGAAGAGATGCTCAAATAGAGGATATGAAAAGAATGATTTCTATTTTCACAAAAGCAGTTTCAGGAACAAAAACGCGTGGCATGACAGGAGAAATATTATTAAAAGATGCAATTAAAGAATCAATAAAAGTGGGATTAATAAAAACAAATCTAAAAACAGAAAACGGAGAAGTTGAATTTGCTTGGGATTTAGGAGATGGTAAATATATTCCAATTGATTCAAAATTACCCGACATATTTGAGATTTTAGAAAAGTATAATGAAGAAGAAAATGTGAATTTAAGAGAAAAACTAAAAAAAGAGATAATAAATAAAGTAAAGAAAGAAATACAAAGGATACGAAAATATCAAAATCTTGTGAATACAATTGATAGTTGTATCTTAGTAGTTCCAGAATCAATCCTTGATCTCGCTCCAGAACTTATCGAAATGGGAAATGAGAATAAAGTATATATTTGTAGCTATAAAGATGTATTTGTTATAGCTCATACTTTACAAGATAGGTATGTAAAATTAAAAGAAGAAGGAGACATAGGTAAATACAAACAAATTGTAGAAGCTTTAATTCAATTGCTTGAACAGATAAGCAAAAAAACTGATACAATAGAGAGGGCTTTAGCTACTATCAGGAATGCAAACGAGGATATTCGAAAAGGTGTGGCAAAAGGAAAAAACACCGTAAGTGAAGCAAAATAAGTGATTTACAAAAATATGTATCATAATCATGAACAAATCAAACTTCAAAATTGTTTGAGATTAACAAACAAATTAAAGTTCAATGTATAACTACATTATAAAATAAAGCAAACCCATATTTTTCTTTGTTTTTGAAATAAAAATAACCTCCAAAATTGCCTTACCTTTTTCAGAAATATCTAAATACAAAGTTAGTAAAATATTATCAATGTTATAATTTATAGGTGGGTCATTTTCAAACATTTTTTTAACAATTTCAATCAAAGAATTGTAAATACTCAATGCGTCAGAAGATATGGTACCATTTTCATCGAATGCATATGTATTAAATGATTTTGTAATAACTTTTAAATCGTTATTGAACAGCAATATACAGTACAAGTAAATATCACCTTGAATCTTAAATTCTTCAATAAAATTTAGTGGTAAAACATATTCAGAATTAACTTCTTTGAACAAAAAATAGTCTAGAATAGTTAACACATGTTTTTGAAATTTTTCATGATATGGAGAATATAAATACTCATAACTTTTTTTAGTGATTCCGTAATCAGTAAGCGAAATTTTAGGGTCATTTTCCAAAATAAAGTTATATAATTCTTGCACAGTGTCTTCAGTTTTATTTGGTACAATTAATTCATAGTAAACATCTATTGGCAATACAATTATGGAATAAATTATCAATAACCATACAAACTTTTTTATCATTATCTCACTCCTTTATGTATTTGTATAACAATGCTTGTTTTTATTATAACACTTTACATTACCAAATCTTAAATTAATATTTTAGAAGTTGTTTTTAAATAGGAGAAAATATGATATTCTTAATTTGTGGATAAATATTTTTAAAATATATTTTGAAAGAAATTATTCTTATGAAAAAGGAGCGAATAATATGCTAAATTTCAAAAAACTCTTAGAGGAATACAAGATAATGGATTGGCTTAAAAACCTAGACATTCCAGCATATGTAGTTGATGCAAACAGAAATATACAATTTTGGAATAAAGCAGCCGAAAAGCTTATTGGCTATAATATGGAAGAAGTCGTCGGTAGATCATGTTCGAACAACATACTTAAACATATAGACAGAAACGGTATAGTTGTATGTCGTACAGATTTATGCCCTCTTATTATGTCAATAAAAAATAAAAAATATTTTAGAGTACCATTTGCTGTATATTCTCTAACCAAACAAGGAAATAGAATACCTGTAAGTGTATATGCTATGCCTTTAAAAGATGATAATGGAAATGTTATCGGAGCAATAGAGATGTTTGAAGATGCTTCAATAGCTGATAGGGAACTTTCAAAAGCCTTTGAAATTCAACAAGCTCTATTACCAAAAGAAGATGATACAGTAGAATTTGTATATTATCCTTCTAATGTTCTTGGTGGGGATCTAATATATTACAAAAAACCATGGATTATGTTAATAGATATAAGTGGTCATGGGCTTGCAGCAGCACTACTTTCTACTTCCGTAAAACTTTTAATAGATTCAATACTTGAAGATGATAAATTATCAATCAGTGAACTTCCTATTATATTAGAAAAAAACGCTGAACAAATTTGTGAACAAAATTATTTTTCAGCTATAATAGGAAAACTTGAAGGAACCAAAATTAAAATAATAAGTTGTGGACATCCTGATCCAATTATATTTGATAACAATAAAACAAAGATTATAGAAGTTTCTCGAACATTTCCTGTGGGGATGGGGCTTATTAACTCCAAAATCGACCCAACAATTATAGATCTCAAAAATAAAAAGATTCTATTTTACTCAGATGGAATAACAGAATTGAAAGTTTCTAAAAAAGATATGCTAACATCAAAAGGATTAGAAAAATTATTTAGCAATACCCAAGATTTGAAAAAAATATACGAAGAAGCTATGAAAAAAAATATAGATATTTACCAAAAAGATGATATAAGTATGGTATTAATAAAAGGCCACAAATAGATTAGAGTAATACCTTATTGGTTTTTTATTTAAACGATGGATAAGTGATATAGCCTAAAGTAAAGGAGGGGAAAAGTAAAAAAAAGAAATATAGTTATAATTTTGTAATTTGTTGGTTAATATCAATTTTCTCCACATTTTTTGATTCTAGCACTCTTTTTGCAAATTCAATCATCCTACATTCCATTGCCTGAAGAAGAATTTCGCTGGCACTTTCAAATTTAATTTGAGACAAATCACGAAAGTTCAATACTACTATATCGCCATCTTCTATAAATGAAACAGGTATTTGTGAAAGATATGTTGTATTAATATATTTTCCTTTAAAAGGCGGAAAAACTCCTGGAAAAGCAAGACAGGCTTTTGCAACATTATAAGAAGAGCACTCATAAAGTTCTACTGTCTGCTTTTCAAGGTTTATTACTTCAGCTTTAACACAAGTGTTTTCATTTAAACCACCTAAAAACTCCTCAACTTCTTTCCATTTATAAATCGCTATAGAAGTACTCCAAAGAACACAGTATTTTATTTTATTTTTTCTTGATTTTCTTTTATAAATCTTTTCTTTTTTTTGTACTCTATCTATGATCCAAAAAGTACTCTCAAATTTTTTTACAAAACTATTTATTTTCTCTCTTGCTTTTTCACTTCCAAAATTTTCAAACAAAATTGCATAAAAACCAGCAAGACCATTTGCTATTATCTCTAAATTTTTATCTTTGGGAGATAAAAATCTTTCAATAGTTGAAATTGCAGCTAAACCTTGTAAACCATATCCTCCCACATGAATTCTCACATCAACATCTCCTTTGGAAGATCAATCTTTTTAGTATATTTATATGCTTTTTCCATTATTTCCAAACTACGTTTAAATTCAAATGTTCCAATATTATTAACAGGTGATCTAACAATAAAATCGGCTTCTTTTCTTGAAAATGAAAGAATCTTATTTCCACACATATGATTAATCACATTAAGTATATCATTTGAAGTTTTAGGTATTTTTATTTCCTTATTATTTTCAGACAAATCAACTGCAATTATATAATCAGCTCCAAGTTTTCTTGCAATATCTGTTGGTAAATTGTTAATTGTCCCGCCATCTACCAAAATTTTATCTTCAAATTCTACTGGAGGAAAAATACCTGGAATTGCCATGGAAGCTTTAAGTTGCTCAATAATCTTTCCAGAAGAATGAATAATTACTTTTCCACTTTTCAAATCATTTGATACAGCATAAAATTTTATCTTTAAATCTTCAAAAGAAAGTTTTCCAAAAGCCTTTTCAAAAATTTTAAAATATAATTTTGAAGGTAAAACAGAAACCTTATTTGCCATATAATAACAACTTATCTTTGCAAAATGGCGATTAAATTTTCTATTTGATGAAAAGATAATAGGGAAAAATTTAAATGATTTCTTGTAAATTTTTTCAGAATAATCCCAAAGTTTTTTTGAATCTCTTAAGACAGCATATCCTGCACCAACAACTGCTCCGATACTTACTCCAATTATTGCATCTGGAACAAATCCCTTTTCTTCAAGCGCACGTATAACTCCAACATGAGCAGCCCCCCTTGCAGCGCCACCACTTAATACAAGAAATTTTTTCATATTAATTTCCCCCATCTTCATCTTTTTTCAGTGTTCTTAAATTTTCCTTAAAAAATTTTTCCAACATAAATTCATTTGAGTACAATTTCTTTTAATAAGTATTTAACATACTAAAAATTCTACATCTTATTTTAGGTTATTTTAAATTTAAATCTCTTTTTCATTAAAAAGTGTGTTCTCTCCTAACGTTCTTGAATTAATCAAAAGAAATAATTCATCTTCATTAGAAAACGACAGGAATTTGCTATTTTTCAATAATTTAATGTTTCCTTTGATAACTTCCGGATTGTTTTTCTGTATAATTTTCAGTTGTTCTTGTTTGGGATTAAAGATCAATATCTTCTTCTTTAATTTCTCTCCATAGAAAATAGTTTTAATCGTTCCACCTTTTTCGGCAGTTTCAATTATTATAATGTAATCTGATAAAGCGGCTTGAATTCTATTTCTGTACAAAAGATAGTATTTATTAACTCTTTTTGATGGAGGAACTTCTGACAAAATCATTCCGGAATTTTTCAATATTTCTAATCCTAATTTTATATTTTCCTTAGGATATAAATTTTGTTCAATTTTGTTTAGACCTTGTCCCAATACGGCAACAGTTGGGATTTTTGATTTGAGTGCACCAATATGTGCAAATGTGTCTATACCAATTGCAAGTCCACTAATTATTATGAAAGTTTTATCAAGTTTTTTTGCAATATTTTTTGCCAATTTTTTTCCAATCTCTTCTGCTTTTCTAGAACCAACGATAGCCAGAGATCTTAGCTTATCAAAATCAAGAAGTGGTCCTTTAAAATACACTGTATAAACTGGTTGGGAAATGTCATCTAGAATTTTTAGTTTTTTAGGAAACAGATCATCTTCATATGTTAAAATATTAATGTTGTTTTTTTTGCAAAGAATATATTCCTCTTCAGCCTGCATCAGTAATTTTTCGTTATTTGCGAAAATATCTATGAATTCCTTTATCTTACCTACAATATTTTTTTGCCTAGAATTAAATATATTAATACTAAATTTTTCGAAAAATGATTTTATCTCTTTTTCTGATGCCTCAAATAAGTTAATATCATTTTCTTTGGAATGTAAAAATATTTTTGCTAAGTTTTTGTAATTATATTTTGGAAAATTCCCGTTTATTTTTGAATATAGAATGCTAAATGCTATATATTGAATCTTGCTATATATTTTCACAAGATCATCTCCTTTTTTTCTTTATTAAATTATACCAAATTATGTGTTATAATTTTATTCGTATTTATTTAGAAGAAGTTTTTAATAGGGGGAATATAGTTGAAAAATAGAAAAAACAAGCAAAATATACTAGATATCGAAATTGAAAATTTTTTCAAAACAGATCAGTATCATTATATATATTTTACAGATTTTAAATATAAAATTAAAATTGACGACTATTCTATTTTTTCTCTTTCAACTTATTATCCTAAAAATAGCTTTTCTGATGATATTTTAGATGACCAAGAAAGAATATATAGAAGATACATTTATGAATTCAAAGATGGTAACGAGAAAATATTGGAACTTTTCTGTGACATAATATCAAGGCTTATCATAAAAAATAATATAATTAATGATAAAAATAATACGGCAATATCTATTATTCCGGCATCAAACAAAGAAAAAACAGAAATTCGCTATAAGAATTTTGTTAAAAATCTTTCGGTAAAATTAGATGTTATTAATGGATACGATTTTATCAAGAATTTAATCGACAGACCTTCAAAACATAGAGAACATTTTAAAGGTAATATACTTGAATATTTAAAGTTTGATTCGGAAAAGATTAAAGGTAAGGAGATAATACTCTTTGACGACATAATAACCTCTGGAAATTCATTTTTAAATATAGCAAATGAACTTAAAAATTTGGGTGCAAAAAATGTAATTGGAATTTTTCTTGGAAAAACTTTTAATGAAAAATTTAGATTAGAAGATTATATTATTGAATATGAAGAAGATCTAGAAATAAACAAAAAATTTTACCATGGTGAAGCTTCATATATTTCACATGCCCTGAGAAATACTCTAAAGGAATATTATGATAAAATGAACAATTTTAATTTCAAAATTTTAAAAAACTATGAAAGAAAATTCAATGAAGATAATCCACTAATATTAACAGCAAAAATATTCAACAATATTATTTCAAGAGGAATCCCAACATTTGCTTCTATTTTTTACGATAAATCTATTATGGATTCAATGAGTGATTTGTTATCATACAGAAAATTATCTGACACTGGAACCATTGATTATA
The DNA here is from genome assembly GCF_018588215.1 of Thermosipho sp. 1244. Classification (NCBI taxonomy): domain Bacteria; kingdom Thermotogati; phylum Thermotogota; class Thermotogae; order Thermotogales; family Fervidobacteriaceae; genus Thermosipho; species Thermosipho sp. 1244. Next base: position 54,489 of record NZ_LNGA01000034.1, on the reverse strand, counting down.
TTATTGAATTAAAAGATGAAAAGTATTTTTTTAAAGTTATAAAGAAATATTTTAGTGAATTAAAAATGTATAATGTAACAAAAAATAATTTTTTTGCTAAATACATTTTATCTTCATGGTTACACAAAGTTTTGACAAATGCTATAACAGATGGCATATTAGATGATAAAGAAGTTTGGAATATAGCTATTATTGAAAGGGATGTGAAATTTTCTGAAATTTCTATTGTTGATGCATACAATTATATGAATAAAATCTCGAAGTTATTTGATTATAACTTACCAAAGATAAAACTTGATATTTATAGAAATGAAGACACAACCTCGGAAATCCTGGGAAAAAACGTTGAAGTAAATTACTATACATTTGATTTGTATAAAGATGAATATGATTTAACAATAGATATTGGATATAAGCTAAATGTTGAAGAGCTTGAAACTAATTCTCCATACGTTATTGTTAGAAGTGCCCTAAAAACTCCAGAATTATTACCAGAATCTTCAAAGACAAATTCCTTTAGTTATAAAAAATATGATGAATATTACGAAACCCAAAACGATGTAATCTCAGTTGTAAATTATAAGATTGTTGATCTTCATAATAGCACATATAATTTATTAACAGAAAATGAAAATATGCATTTCTTTGAAACTGATAATCCTCATCACTTTGTTAAAAACAAATTTTCCCATCTATTTCTTCCAAAGTTTTTCTCATTTAAACCATATAAATTTAAAATAAATAAAGCAAAAGAAGATGTTTTAAGATTTTTGTTACAAAACATATTTAGAAAAGTTGATTTTAGAGATGGACAAATCCCCATTATAAAAAGGATTCTTTCTTTAAAATCAACAATAGGTCTTTTACCAACAGGTGCAGGTAAATCCTTGTGCTACCAACTAAGTGGATTATTGCAACCTGGGCCTGTAATAGTTATTGACCCTATAAAATCTCTAATGTTTGATCAAGTGTATAACTTAAAAGCGTTGGGAATAAATTCATCTGCATATATTAATAGTGATCTTTCAATCGAAGAAAAAGATTTTGTGCTTGAAAATTTAAAAATGGGAATGTATAAATTTATTTTTATTGCCCCAGAAAGATTACAAATAAAAAGTTTTAGAAAAAACTTGAAAAAATTAACTGAATTTCTCCCTGTGTCTTTTGTTGTTATCGACGAAGCACATTGTGTTTCAGAATGGGGGCATGATTTTAGAACAGCATATTTAAATGTAGCAAGAATTATTAAAAATATTGCAAAACATGATGATTATGAACCTCCTATTGTTGCGTTAACGGGTACGGCTTCGTATGCAGTATTAAATGACGTTCAAAAAGAATTACAAATTGGAAATAATGCAAAAATTTATCCAAAAAGTTTTGAAAGAGATGAATTAACATTTTTTATTATTTCAACTCCACCTAATAATAAGAATGAAGTTCTAAAAGATATCTTGTTTAATAAGTTGCCTTCGTTATTAGAAACAAATGATGTATTCAAATTAAATGATTGTAAAACAAAATCTGGAATAATATTCACTTCAACAGTCAATGGTCTAAAAGGGGTATTTGAAATTTCAAAATTTTTGAAGAATTTGGGGATAAATTCAAAAATCTTTTCCGGTAAAAAACCAAAAGATTCAAATATGAATGATGAAGAATATGATAAATACAAAATTAATGTCCAAAAAGAATTCAAAAATAATGAATTCCCATTACTTGTTGCAACAAAAGCTTTTGGAATGGGAGTTGATAAACCTAATATTAGATATACAATCCACTATACATTACCTTCATCACTTGAATCATTTTACCAAGAAGCTGGGAGAGCTGGGAGAGATAGAAAACCAGCATATTGCTTTTTGATCTATTCTGAAGATTATAAGGAATTTACCAATGTTATCCTTGATGTATCTATTTCTAATGAACAAGCAAATGAAATTTATTCAAAGTATAAAGTATATGATGATATAAGCACACAAGCATTTTTTCATTTTAGTTCATTTGAAGGAGAAGAGATTGAAAGGAAAAATTTAATTAAACTTTTTCAAAAATTAAAACCATATATTAAAAAGCTAGATCATGGTAAAGTTGGATACTTAACTATCAAAAGCTCGGATAAAAATTTTGAAAAAGCTATTTATAGGTTAACAATATTAGGTATTGTAGAAGATTACACAATTCAATATAAATATTCATTAAGGTTATATGAATTAAAATTAAGGAAATTGGATGTCGAAGAAATAAAACAAAACCTTATTAATTATCTAAAAAGATATAAAACAAAGACATATATTGATAACTTTGTAAAAAAATATTTTAAAAATAAAATGTCATTTGACGATTTTATGATAAAAATAATCGAAGCATTGATAGAATTTGTTTATGACGAAATAGAAAAACAAAGGCGAAGAGCGCTATATACAATGGTTGAAGTTGCACGAAATGCAAAAACAAATGAGGAAATTAAAAAATATATTTTGAATTACTTTAATGAATCCGTTCATACTAAAGATTTAATACATTTTATTAAAGAACTTAATATTAAAGAACTTATTAACTTTATGGATGAGATTTATTATGAAGATATTGAAAAAATTGAAAATCTGTATGGTAATGTTCAAAGACTTTTAGAAAGTTATCCTGATAATCCTCCATTGTATATCATTTCAACTTTATCAAAAATTAAGTTAAATTATACGAACGATGAAGTAATAAGGGATTGGGAAAATTTCTTAAAGTATTTAAGTGATAATATTGAAGAAGATAAATTGGATAACTTTGTATATACAATATTTAATAAAATCGTTAACTTTGATATTAACGAGAACTTAAAAATTTGGTTTTATAAAGCCTTACTTGATAATTTCTACTTAAAAGACATTGTATTAAAATTCAATTATCTAGATCCAACACTATCTAAGAAAGTTGTTTTAAAAAGAATTTTAAGCAAGGTGAAAAAGATAAATATGTATATCAAAGGAGGAAGAAAAAATGGATGAATTAGTGGATTTAGATGAAATATTAGAAGAAATTTCAAATGAGATTGAAAATTTAAAAAATTTAAACGCTTCAATAGAGTTAATTGAAAGATCTTCAAAAAAAATTTTAGAAATGTTGAAAGAAACATTAAATGAGAATGCAAAAAAAGTTAGGGAGGCATTTAATAAACTAAACGAAAATACAGAAAAATTAAAAGATGAATATGAACGTTTCTATTCTAAAACTAAGGAGTTGATAGAGAAAATAAATAATCTTATAGATAAAAATAACGAACTGCTAGAAAGCACAAAAAAAGATATATTAAGTTATCAAGAAAAATTAGAAAATTTAATAATTTCAAATTTTTCAAAATTAGAAGGTATGATGAAGATAATTAGTGAAAATCAAAATAATAAAATAATTGATTTAAGTAAAGAGGTAGGGAAACAAGAAAAAATTATTGAAAAACTCGTTGATGAAACAAACGAACAAAAAAATAAAATAGAACAGCTTGAAAATTCGATTAATAACTTTTCAAAAATATTCTTAGGAAACAAAAAAACTTATATCTTTATTTTTGCATTAAATGTTATAATGTTTTTTTTGATACTTCTCATTAAGTAACATTATAACAACATAAGTTGTATATAGTTCTTATTGGAGGTGATATTCAATGCATTTACTTTCAGCCATAATCTCAGCATTTTCTTCTTCAATAACTTCGATTTCTGGAAAATTATCATTTGAAATTGGTGCTACACCTTTACAAATATTGTTTATTAGATTTTTGTTTTCATTTCTTTTGTCATTAATTTTATTTTCTTTATATAAAAAAAATTTTAATCTTAAATATTTCTCAGTTTTCGGAAGTTTAGGTATTCTAAATTATGGTGTAGCAGCATTGTTGTTTTTTTATGGATTAAGATTTCTAAATCCAGCTTATGCTACTGTAGTTTTTTTCACTAATCCCATATTTGTTCTAATTTTCCAAAAATTAATTTATAAACATAAAATTGATTTTATAAGTGTTATTTCAATTTTTCTATCTTTTACAGGGGTAACCCTAGCAAATCTTGGCGAAAAAGGTATTAAAAATAACAACTTATTTTTAGGTACAACTATTGTTTTAATCTCAGCATTATTAAATGCTTTATTTGTTACCGTTTCTAGTCAAAGAATTAAAAAAATCAATTCTGATATTATCGAAAATATTTTTTATACTTTTTTGGGTACAATTTTATTTTATACAATTATACTGGTATTTAGTGGGCAATATATTTCTCTAAAGGTTGAATATTTAAATTACGGATTACTACTTGCAATTTTTTCAACTTTTATACCATTAACTTTAAATTATTTTTCACTAAAAAAATTATCATCACATTCGTTAGCAATTATAATGCCACTTGAACTCGTTTTTGCAAGTTTACTATCCATATTAATATTTCATGAAAAATTTAACTATGTAAAAATTTTGGGATTTATTCTTGTTGGTCTTGCTCCAATAGTTGAAAATATTACCATTTATAAGAAGAAATACAAAAATACTTAACAACATTTTTATCATATACTTACTAAAACGTGCATTCCTTGACAATATATTTGGGAAATTATATAATATTCACGTATATGCTAAATACATATATTGATCTTAATTTCTTTAAAGGAGAGATTATTATATGTTATTCAAAGAATTTGAAGCGAAAAATAATATTTTTATGGCACCAATTAAAACTGCTTTAGCAACACCGAAAAATGGATTAATAACTGAGCAATTGATTAACTATTATGAAAGAAAAGCCTTAGGTGGAGTAGGAACTGTTATTCTTGAACCAATTTCTGTTTCTTTATCTGGAAAAGAACATCCTAAACAACTAATGTTAAATTCTGAAGAACACGAAATAAAATTAAAAGAATTGATAACAAAACTTCACAAATACGGCACAAAAATAGTTGTCCATCTAAATCATGCAGGAAGAGCTGCTAATCCGAAAATAGTAGAGGATGTAGTCGCTCCATCGCCAATTAAATGTCCAACAACAAACCAACTTCCGAGAGAATTGTCAAAATCTGAAATAAGAGATATAATCAATGATTTTAAAAATGCTGCTTTGAGAGCTCAAAGCGCTGGAGCAGACGCTATTGAAATACAATTTGGTCATGGATATCTGGTTCAACAATTTTATACCAATAGATTAAATAAAAGGACAGATGAATACGGTAAAAATAAATTTCTTTTTGCCGAACAAGTACTTTTAAATATAAGAAATTCAGTTACCATCCCAATTTTTCTGAGAATTTCTGGTAGTGAATTTATTGACGATGGAATTAGCATCGAAGATATAAATTCAATAATAAATTTGGCTGAACAATACAATGTTTCAATAATACACGTAGGTTGGGGGAATGCTTGCGATTCGGTTCCATGGTATTATAATCATATGTCATTGCCAATTGAACCTATGGATGAGATTCTTAAACTTATTAAAAACATGACAAATATACCAATAATATCTGCAGGTAGAATGCAAAAGAATGAAAGATACAAATATTTATTTGAAAAACACATAATTGATGGAGTAGTTTTTGGAAGACAGTTAATAATAGATCCTGATTTTCCAAATAAAATCTTAAACAATTCAAATGATTACATCAGATGTGGAAGTTGTCTACAAGGATGTTTGTCAAGTGTAAAAAGTGGAAAACCTATTAATTGCATAGCAAATCCTGAAGTTCATAAAACGTTTATTCCTAAAACAAATAATAAGAAGAAAATTGCAATTGTTGGTGGTGGTCCAGCAGGTATTTTTGCTGGTTTATACTTAAAGAAAAAAGGATATGATATAACATTGTTTGAAAAAAATAATTATTTAGGGGGACAATGGGTAATGGCTTATAACGCACCTGGAAAATTATCGATGAAAGATATTTTAGACGACTTGATAAGAAAAGCAGAAAAAGAATTAAAAATTATAAAAAATACGACAGTTGACGATAAATTCTTTGATGATAAAGACTTTGACGCTATTGTAATTGCCACAGGTGCAAATCCTTTTGTTCCATCAATTAAAGGACTTAAAAAATATATTACTGGTTTTGATTTCTTTTCGGGTGAAAAAGTTAATGGGAATAAAATTTTAGTTATAGGTGGAGGATTAATTGGCGTTGAAGTTACTGAAGCATTAGTTAATAATGGTAAAAATGTAACAATAGTTGAATTATTTGATGAAATTGGCAGAGGCATGGAGCTTATCTCAAAAAAACTTTTCTCTCTAAAATACTTATCAAGAATAAAAGTCTATACCAACTCATCTGTAGAAGAAATAAAAGAAAATAATGAAGTATTCATTAATCGCAATGGAAAAATTGAATCTATTGGAAATTTCGACGAAATAATTGTAACAGCAGGAACAAAAAGCGAGAATTCTTTATACTACACTCTTTCAAAAAAGATTAAAAACGTATATCTAGTAGGTGATGCTTTAAAAGTTGGACAAATTTTCGATGCAGTTAACGGTGCGTTGGAATTAGCTGAAAAAATATAGAAGTTGGATCAAAAATCAATCTCTCAAATAGCATGACTTTAGTGCTATGTTGGAGTCGTGCTATTTGGTTTTTTTGGTATTTTTATATTCTTCTTCAAAATAACTAAAGAAACTTTTTAAAAGACTATTGTTTTGAGATATTTTCTTTTTTGACATGCTTTGAATTGTTCTCGCTTCTTTAATTTGTATGCTTTTTTGTTCTATTTCTTTTTCTAATGTTTCCTTGCATTTTATTTAATATCCAAATTTTTTAAAAATTTTAAGCTAATTAATAATATAACAGATACAAATATAAACACAAAAGAAAATCCAACATACTTTATTACTACCCCAATTAACAGTGGAAGTATTGCTGTTACAATATTTAAAGCACCAGAAATACCAACATACAATGCCCTGTTTTCTTCACTACTTATTTCAATTAGAACTCCTTCAAAAGACATCTGCCTTGCACTTAAAGTAACTCCTGAAAAAACAAATACTAATGAAAACAGTAATGGAGATATCTTACTAGAAATTAATGACAGTATTGGTAAAAAACTTCCAAAAACTACACAATATTTTAAAACCCTCTTGTATCCTTCATTATGCAAAATTTTCTTCCAAAAAAAGCTCGCTAAAACTACGCCAAACATTTGCGAAAAAAGATAATTTCCAATTATTTGGTTATTCAAAGAAAACGAATGTTTTGCAAGGGACATATAAAATGGAATTATAATCAAACCAAATCCCGTAAGGTTACTAAAAATAAGATAATTTAGCAAGTTCTTGTCTCTAGTTAGTATTATAGGTATACTTTTTAACACGGATAAAAACGATGGAATTTTTTTTGCATAATTTACCTTTTTCTCATTAATTACTAAAAAACCAATTGACGCCATAAACAAAGAAAATGATGCAATGAAAAACATTACAGAATAATTAAAAGGATAATTATATTTATTTATAACCACCCTTGCAGTTAAAGCACCAAACAATGCAAAAATACTTCTAAGAATTTGTCTAGTACTCATAAAATTTTTAAGATTTTTTCTTAAAATTGATTTTCCTAATAAATCAGTATAACTAATTCCTGCAAAAACTCCACTAAATGAAAAAATAGTTAAACCAATTATTGTAAAAATTATTATCGATTTTGGAGGAAGATTTGTAAATAATATAAACGAAATCATTGCTAAAGAAAATATTCGAAGATAAATTCCCAAAAGTAAATATGGCTTTTTTCGAGGTTTTGTAACCAGAATACTCGCAAATAATAATTGAGCTAAAAGAGGAATTCCAATACTTATAGCGGTGATTAATCCAATAATCACTTCAGAACCACCTGCTTTTAAGATCAGCGAAGGAATTACTGTATTAATTTCAATAAATGAACTAGCAAAAGCCAAAAAAATAGCATGCCATATAAATGCCGTGAAATTTCTATTTTCATTGGTCATGAATATCCTCCTTTTATTTAGATTTTACTAATTTTACTTTAGCAATGATTATATCATAAAAATATAAAAATATATTTTTGATTAACTATGCAGGATACTCAAAATATATGCAATATAATAACTATTATATTGCATAATGGCAAAATACCTTAAATACATCTTACTTAAAAAATTATGATATGAAATTGTGGTAAATGTAGTGTTGTACATTATGAGCATGGCTATGGATGCATAGTAGATACTTTGGAATAAGAAAAACACAAATTTTGAAATTCTTATTTGTCAAGATGCGGGTTGGATAGACAAATTAAGTATAGGAATCTGTAGAGTTGTTTCTTATTTAACAAAAATTCAATTGTGCACTTATAAAAACTGTAAAATTGCATTTTCTTTTTCGTGCAATTGCAGATAATATCTTATTATTTTTTTTGAACTTCCAAAAATCAGGAAATATTCAAAACTCTTTAGAAATAATTTTGAAATATTGTATTTCCAGTATTGAAAAAATAATTCTAGAAGTCGGATTTATAACTATCTTAATTTTTTTTCAATTGACCTTTTAGAATTTTGGGTAGTTCTTTTTCTATATAATTTCTTAAGTTCTCTCTTGACAACTTGTCAACTAAGTTATTGAATTTATCATTAGTATGTGCTTTTACTTTTTTGAAAGATACATCTATTTGATTTTTCAATTTTATTAACTCTTTAATATAATTATTTACTATGTGATTTTTTGTTCTCCTATACGAGGAAGCAAACATTGGAATTTCGTTATAATCGTGTACAATTGTAACTTGTGAAATTCCTTTCATTTTGCAATACTTCAACGCCATTACTACACCTAATAGTTCGCTAACAACAGAATTTCCTTTTTTTATTCTCTTTGCTTTTTTTCTTACATCAATAATTTCTCCATCTTTTACTACACAAAACGCGCAACTTGCAACTTGATATGTATTTGAATATGAACCATCTACATAGATTGTCATATTTAACCTCCTTGCAATTTTAGATAAAAATGATAGAGTTCATAAAAAATTATACCACTTTTAAATAAAAAGTTAAACAAAATAACAAAGCCCAGGATATACCTAGGCTTTGTTATTTTTTTGTTTTGAATGATTTTCATATAATTTTTTCTAGTATCTGTTTTAAAGTTTCAAGGCTATAGAATTTTTTAGCTATGTTAAAATTTTCATTTACAATCTTTTCATATTTTTCCTTATTAAATATAATTTCAAATAAACTTTCTGCAGCTTTTTGAATGATGGTTTCTTTTATTTGAACAAGACCTTCTTTTTGAGTATATATATTTCCTAAACTTATGTACTTAATTCCCGAATTTTTAATATCTTTTTCAAAAACTTCATATTCAAATAGTACTATTGGTTTTTTTATGATAATTGCTTCTAAAAGTTGATTTCCCCATCCTTCTAAAATTGATGGGTAAGTTATTGCATCTGCTATGTTGTATAGTTCCCAAAATGAAAATACATTATTTTCAACATTTGGATAAAGATCAACGGTTCTAATTCCATATTTGAAGGCTTTATCTAATAATTTATATTTATAATTTTCACTTTCACACATTCCTGAAAATGCTAAAATAATATTTCCGTCAAAAGTCTTTCCATTGTATAATTTTTTTCCATAATAATTTTTTGAAATTTTTGACATATAATGTACTAAATCAATTGAAAGTTCTATTGCTTTTCTTTCGGTAATCCTTGTTGCTTGCAATAATACAATGGAATTTTGAGATATATTATATTTTTCCCTTATTAAAATATTTAATTTTTCATCTTTTGTTGGTGGTTCTTCAAAATCCATAACATTTGGGACTATTGTTGAATTAATTCCTTTCTTTAAATATAAAACTTCTTTTGCCAATGAATTAATCACGACGTGTTTAATATTAGTACCAATTGGCGGACAAAATTTTTCTAATAGATCTTTAATCTTTTTGTCTTGATAATTTAAAAAATATTCTCTTTCCCACCAAAAATCATGATGGTGACCTATAAATGTCTTTTCCTTGTGAATTTTTGAAAATTTCTGAAAAGCTATTGCTGCAGGTAAAAAAGCACCAATTGACCAAATATTATTTAGGATTATAATTTCATGCATTGAAAGTTTATTTTCGAGATCATTATATATCTTTTCGGATTCCTCGAAAATTAAATTGATTACTTTTTCTATAGAAAAATCTTCTAACTTTTCGAAGCAGTTTTTATTAATCATTTTATATGTTGGATTTTCAAAACCTATAGAGGGAATTAATATATCCACCCCACTTTTGTTATTACCGGCTACAATATCTACATCATGTCCCATTCTGAGTAAAACTTTTTTCCATTTTTCCATTTCTAAAGATACACCATCCATCAAACCGGCTCTGTAATGAACTAGTGCAATTTTCATTAAATATCCTCCAATCTTTCTTCAGTATCAATATCAAAAAGCATTAATCTTTCATGATCAAGTGAAACGTTTATAATTTCATCTGCAGAATATTTTGGAAATGCAGGAGCAACTATTTTAATGATTTGTTCGCCAAGTTCAACAGCAATTATTTGATGTGATCCTTGAGGTTCAACTACAAGAATTTTTTCTTTAAAGATAGCTTCATCATTATTATTTGTAATCAGAAGGTTTTCAGGCCTTATACCAACAATTATTTCATCTTTGTTATATTTTTCAAGAGATTTTTTGACTTTTTCGGAAATTTTTATATCAATATATTCATTTTTTAAATGAATCTCATCACTGCTTCTAATAACATTCATTTTAAAGAAGTTTGTTGGTGGAGTACCAATAAATCCTGCGACAAAAGTATTTGCACAGTTGAAATATACTTCATCAGGTGTACCTACTTGTACAATTCTTCCATCTTTCATAATTACGATTCTATCTGCCATAGACATGGCCTCAGATTGGTCATGTGTAACAAAAATTGTTGTAGCACCTGTTTTATGATGTATAGCTTTCAATTCGGTTCTCATTTTAACTCTTAATTTGGCATCAAGGTTTGACAATGGTTCATCCATCAAAAAAATTTTAGGTTTAACAGCCAAAGCTCTTGCTAATGCTACACGCTGCCTTTGTCCACCTGAAAGTTGAGAAGGATACCTTTTTAAAAGTTCTTCAATTTTAACCATTTTTGAAACTTCTTCAACTGTTTTATCGATAAATTTGGAAGGCATTTTTCTAAGTTTTAAAGGAAATGCAATATTGTCATATACTGTCATATGTGGCCATACTGCATAGCTTTGAAAAACCATGCTAACTTCTCTTTTTCTTGGTTCGAGATATGTTACATCTTTTCCATCAATTATAACTTTTCCTTCAGTAACTTCTTCAAGACCAGCAATCATCCTTAAAGTTGTTGTTTTACCACAACCGGATGGGCCAAGAAAAACTACAAATTCTCCATTATTAACTTTTAAATTTACATTTTTTGCCCCCCAGACTTTTTTTCCATATCTTTTTGATAAATTTATCAATTCTAAAGTTGCCATATTTCACCTCTCCTTTTTTATTGTGTTTAAACCTTTACTCCTCCCCACATTTGTAAGATATATTTTCTAATTATAAGTGTAAAAACAACAGCCGGAAGGGCAAGGGAAACACCACCTGCTGCTGTTAAATTAATCAGACCTTTTGCACCAACTAATGTTTGATAAACAACCACTGGAAATGTAGGATTAAACTGGGTTAATACAATGGCTTGTGCAGTTTCTGACCAGCTACCAATAAATGCATACATAGCACTTGCTGCAAGTCCTGGAAGTGCTAGAGGTAATGTTACTTTAAAGAAAGCTCCAAATCTAGTTGTACCAAAGATCATTGCTGCCTCTTCAAGTTCAGTAGAAATTCCCATAAATATACTTGCGGTAATCCATATAGTCATTCCTATTTGACCTACAGAATATACAAGAGATAGTCCTATAGGTTTATCATAAAATCCCATATTTATTAATATAATAACCATTGGCATTGCAATCGAAATACCAGGAAACATTCTTACAAATAGAACACTTAGTTTTAATAAGTTTTTTCCCTTAAAGCTATATCTTGCAAAAGCATATCCTGCCATACCACCAATAGTTAAAGAAATTAAAACTGTAAGTAATGATACTTGAATACTTCTAAATAATGCTGGGAGCGCATTGCTAGTTACTTTAAAGAAATTTATATAATTATCAAACAGATTTTTAGAAACCGTAAATTTTATAGAACCAATTTTTTCTAGTTCTGTTTTTAGTTTACTGATTTCCAACTCATATTCTCGTTTTTTTATTTCAATACTATTTATGCTTTGATTTAATTCTTCTATTAACGAAGACATATTGAACTCTTTTGCTTTCTTTAATTGAGATTTATACTTAACTAGGTTTACTGTTAATTTATTTAATTTTGTTTTTAGATCATTTATCCTGTTTCTGAGATCTTTTATTTTAATACCATTAATTTTCATTAGTTTTTTTAACGTTTCAACATTTTTCTCAAATACTTCTCTTTTTATATTTGAATTTGTCTTATTTCTTACAAATTTTTGTAATTCTTCAAAACTACTTGTTTCAATAACCGTCGAAAACTCTTTTTTAGATTTGCTAAAAACAGAAATTAAATATTTTCCATTAACAATTTCTAATTTAAATTTGTTGACAAAAGATGGAATCATCTGTGTTGGCCAATCATACGCTTCTTGATCGGACATTAGCGATATAGATACTAAAAAATATATAGGAGTTAAAATTACGAGTATAATTCCAGCGATGATTATGTAAAATAAAGTTTGTTTTGCAATTTTATTTAATTTCATGTTAGAGTTCCTCCTTTTTAAAGGCACCGGAAATTTTCAGGTATATGATTGAAACCACTGAAACGATTGCTGCTACAATTACAGAATAAGCAAGAGCTACTCTGTAAAATCCTATTAATTGTTCTTCATAAAAGACAACTTCTTCAAGTAAAACTGGTATTCTCCTATATCCATATATCATTACTATTATTAACCATACTTGAATTGCTGAGATTATTCTCAAAATTAACGCAGTTTGAATACTTGACTTCAACATTGGAAGAGTTATTTTTCTTAAAACTGTAAATTTGGTACCTCCAAAAATGTAACCAGCTTCTATTGAATCTTTGGGTAATCCCTGCAACCCTGCAAGAAGTATAACCATCATAAACGGTATAACTTGCCACGCGTCTATTAATATTATTAACATCAATGATTGAAAATCATTTCCTGCTAAGAAAGCAAATTTCCCACTTTCTGAAATGATACCTAAATGGTACAATAAGCTGTTAACCCAACCATAAGTTGCAAATCCACTTGACCACATCGCGCCAACTGCAACTGCAGGTAGGGCCATTGGAATTAAAGCAATTGATAGAAGAATTTGTGCACCTTTAAATTTTTTATTAATTATCAAAGCTAATCCCAACGAAATTAAAAATTCAATAGTTACAGAAATAAGAACAAAAATAGATGTATTAATTAATGCCTGCTTAAAGTAAGGATCTTTAAATATTGTTATGTAATTATTTAAAGTAAATATGTTACTTTCATCGAAAAAACTATAATATACAGATGAAATAACAGGCCTAAGCCAAAATACAATATAGTAAATCAAAGTAGGAGCAATTAAAATATAAGGAATCCATTTTTTTGTAATTGTTTTTTGCAAGTTAAATCACCTCACAATTAAAACCAGGGGGCAAAAGCCCCCAAAAGATTAGTTATTTCATTTTCTTTGTGCATCTATTTTTATTTGATATAATTCGAGCATGTCAATGTCTAATTTTTTCTCTTCTAATATCATTTTTTTGAATAATTCATCATAGGCCAATTTTACTTGTCCCCAATCTTTCCAAATTGGAGCAATATATGATAGTACTCCTTGGTTCATAACTTTTATAGCATTCTTTATTACTAAATCTTGATCCTCATCTCCAAGATATTTTACAGCTTCATCAACTGGTGGTATAAATCCACCTGTTCCTTTGTGAGATTTAACCATAATATCTGGTCTTGTCATATATTCAAGAAATTTTAATGCAAGATCAAAATTCTTTGTTCCTTTTACGATAGCAAGTCCACTTGTTCCAGCAACTGAACCAATGCCTGCCGGTCCTTTTGGGGCAGGAGCAATTATAAATTGAGTAGGATTATTTTTGTATACTTCTCCTACTCTTGCACAATGAGCTACTGTCATCCAAGTTTCTTCTCTTTTCATTGGTGGTCTTGTATCATCATAAGTTTTTACTGCTGGTGAAAAAGCATTTTTCATTTTGTATATTAAGTACCATGCGGCAACGGATCCAGGATTATCTAGATTGGGCCAATGTGCACCATAGGAGAGGGCGATCGCACCAATTTGATAAATAAGTGATTTCATTGGAACACCTGTAACGGCAAATTTTCCTTCTCCTTCGCCTTCTGCAACCAAATTAGCCCATTCTGCTAGTTGTTCCCAAGTAATATTTTGGAGCTCAACATAATCTGGTTTGTATTTTAATGCCTTTTTGTTAATTAATGTAAGATAAACATCCGCACCAATTGGTAGAAAATATCTTTTTCCATCGAATACTGTCATTGAATCGAAACCTTTTGAAAAATGTCTATCATTCCATTTGGAAACATATGGCGTTAAATCAACTACTAAATCATTTTTAACCCATTCAGGCATTTTTGTTGCATAAGCTATAACAACATCTGTTGTAACTTTTCCAGTTTCCTTTTGAATTTTTACTTGTTTTAACATCGTTTCATCATCCATTGTTTGGAAAATAACTTTTACTCCATACATTTGCTCGAATGGTTTGATAATTTCATTGATAATGAATTCTTTTTCTGTTGGTGGAGTCCATAATCTTGAACTAACAACAAGTGTTGTTTCAGAAAATGCAAAAATTATCAAAGTTGTTAACAACAAAACAAATATCTTTCTCATGTTTTTCACCTCCCATTTAGATTTGTAAATGATGAAAAATATTGTATAATAATTGTAAGCGCTTTCAAAGAATGACATATAGATAATAACACAAACGTATCAGAAAAATTAAATACAGTTAGCATTAAATAGATTAATCTAATGAAAATTATTAGCAATGAAATAAAATAATCTTATTGGGAGGCTTTAAAATGGATTATAATGATTATAAAAAAGAGTTAATAAATTATAGACAGATAACGAATTTTAATTTATTAAAGAGTTGGAATCCAAAAGATGAATTGTACAAAAAAGTCAATAAGAATGGAAATTATGCAGATTTTAAAGGTGATACAATAATTTTCTTTTTAAAAGAAAATGAGAAAAGGTTTATTAAAGAAATCCAAAAAAAACTTTATGAAAACTTGGGAAAAATTCTAGCAAAAGCTTTGAATAAAGAATTTTTTCATATAACTTTGCATGACTTATGCAATTTGAATATTACAAATAATGTCGAAAGGTGTATTAGAAGCAATAAATCTATGATTAAAGGAATTTTTCAGGAGATCAAAGGTTTTTCTCCAATAAAATTGGATTCAATTGGTTTATATAACGGAGGATCTGCAATAGGAGTAATGTTTGTACCAAACTCAAAAGAAGATTTTATAAAAATTTTTGAATTAAGAAGAAAATTTGATAAATTAATACCACAAAATAGTTTATATATTCCACATGTTACGTTAGGCTATTATTTACCAAAAGAATATTCAAAAAAAGATAGAAAAGAAATATTTGATTATATCCAAAATACTAAAATTAATTTCTCGATTGAATTAACTTATGAGCTTCTTAAATATACCATATTTCGTAATATGAATAGTTATATCCCGGTTTATCCTATCTGAATTAACTATGTGTTTTCTAGCTTCTCAAACAATTTACATAACAAATTACCTGTTGTATTCAAAAATAAGATGGTTATAATGTTGAAATATATAATATAGCATATAAACCAAAATATAAAACCCTTAAATTAGATAAAGTGGTTATAAAGGATTTTATTGAGGTGGCAAAGATATATTTGTGACTTTTTCTCGATTAATGCAATATAATCATTCTTATATTGTATTATAAAAAAATGGTCCTAAAAATTTCTTGAAAATATTAACCAATGTATCAAAAACCCTTTGTTCAAGCCATTTTTTGACGTTAATTTTTAAATTCGATTCTAAGGCCTTTTCAATATATCCTATATATAATTTACCATCTGTATCTTTGAAAGTGATCTTATTTTTGAAAATAAACGGTGATTCGTGAAACTAATCATTTCAAACAAAAATACTTTTAATATCAACTTACAAAAATTTAAGCTTTATTCTTTATTTGAGATACTACTAATTTTTTAATGGTATTATATCTACTTTTTAGATAGAACAATTTTTCAATCCAAAGGTTGAACTAATGAACTTGTTAAATGCTAATAAAATCCTCGAAATCGCCGTACAATTGATAGTTTCTATAGAATTTTGTTCTTTAATTACTGCAATAAAAAATGGTGTGCACGTCTACACACCATTTCTTTATAAGTTAAGGTAGATTTATAATTCCAACAATTACCTTTTTTACTCTGTTAACCATCTATACATCAATCTGGCGTATATTCTTACAAATTTTTTGAAAGAATCAAGAGACCAATTTTCATTTGATTGATGCATATTAGTATTTTCTCCAGGAAAAGTCGCGCCAAACGCTACACCATACGGTACTGATCTTGCATACGTTCCCCCTCCAATTGCTATTGGTTCGCTCTCATCTTTTGTCACATTTTTATACACATCTAATAACAATTTGACAAGCCTACTATCTTTTGGAATGTATAAAGGATTACTATGCCTTTTTCTTTCAACGATAAAGCCTTTCAATGTTTCATTTAGCTGTCTTGTGATCATATCTACATTAAAAAATATTGGATATCTAATATTTATAAATGCCTTTAATAAATTATCTTGAAATTTTAAAATTCCAAGATTGCATGTTAATTTTCCGCTTACTTTATCTTCGCCATAGATATCTAATCCATTTCCATTTACGTCTTTTCCAAGTTTTTCATATAGAGTTTCAATGATTTGATTAACAGGGCCAAAGTCAATCTTCGTAAATAACTCCAACATACATGTTGCTGCATTTATTCCAAGCTCTGGCGTAGAACCATGGGCTGATTTTCCAATAAATTTGATTTCGATTTTGTTCTCGTTTATTTTGTATTCAAATCCACATTTACTTTTATGATTTTGCAATACATATTCTATTTCCTTTACCTTTTCAGTTTCAATTACAGCTTTACAAATTTCTGGAACTACATTAACGGCGGTTCCTGCTTCAAGTTTTAATAATTTTGTATGATAATCTGTATTTAAAGAAATTGAAAGTTCATATGTTACATTTCCTTTTTCTGCAAATATAAGTGGAAAGGCACCATCTGGAGTAACTGCAGCATCTGGATATGGTTCTTTTTGAAAATAATATTTTAAACATTTTGAACCATTTTCTTCATTAGTCCCAAAAATTATCCTTATTGTATTTTTAGGTCTTTCAACAATTTCAGATACTATTTTTAATGCATATAAAGCACCTATACTTGGCCCTTTATCATCTGAAACACCTCTTCCATACATTTTTCCATCTTTTATCGTCAATTCATACGGATCAGATTCCCATTTTTTTATATCCCCTTCTGGTACAACATCCAAATGACACAATACTCCATATAATTTTCCTGTACTTCCATATGTCACATGACCAACATAATTATCTACATTCAGAGTTTCAAAACCAAGTTCTTTACAAATTTTGAGTGTTTCAGAAAGCGCTCTAGCTGGACCTTTCCCAAATGGCATGTTATCTTTTTTTGTTTCCATAACTGATTTTATTTTTATTATTTTCTTTAATGAATCAAGAATTTTATCAAAATACTTGTCAACTAATTCATCAATTTTCCTTTCAATTCCAATATTCATTTTAAACGCCTCCTTAATAAATAATAATTTAAACAGCTAAAATACTTCTTTATCCGTTTTATTTCATTAAACAATATCTTTTAAAATCTTTATGAATAACAAAAATAAAACAATAATAATAACTGGTCTGATAATACGCTCTCCCTTCTTAATTGCCAACCCTGAGCCCAACCAATTACCCAAAATTCCAAAAAACGCTGCTGGTAAACCTATGGAATAAACAACTTTGTGTTCTAAAATAAATGCAAATAATGCACTAATATTAGATGCAAGATTAACAATTTTAGAAGTTCCAGAAGCTTCAACTGGTTCAAAAAACAAAAAATTAACATATAATATGATGAGAAAAGTACCAGTACCCGGACCAAAGAATCCATCATACATACCAACCAAAAAACCTATCAAACTTGAGATTAATACTCTTTTAATTTTTGAAAGACTCACTCCTTGCCTAAGTCTTTTAGCTTTAGTTCGAAAAAGCATCAAAAAAGCAGCCATTACTATTAAAATGGAAATAACAATTTTTAATTTATTTTCAGAAACTAGCAAAGCTAAGTTGGCACCAATGAACGATCCAGCAAACGTAAAAATAACAGAAAAAAGCGCAACTTCAAAAACTATAAATTTACCCTTTGCATACCTCAATGTACTAAAAGTTGTTCCAATACTCGAAGATAATTTATTTGTTGCAAGGGCATTATGACTAGGTAATCCTAAAAACAAATAAGCAGGGAGTGATATTAGACCGCCACCTCCAGCAATTGAATCCACAAAACCTGCTAAAAAAAGCAATGAAAACAACGTTATCAACTCGTTAATCGTAAATTCCAAATAAATCATCCCCCTTTTCGAAAGTTTTTCAAAGAAAACAGAACAAAATCAATAACATACTAAAAAAGATTATACCACTAATATCAAATGTTCACATAACAACACTCCAAAATATTTGATATAATGTATGTAAGAATAAATAAAGAGGTGATTATATGCCAAAGTTTCAATCTGGAGAATGGGTTTTAATTACAGGAGGTTCTTCTGGACTAGGTGAAGAATTTGCTTATCAACTTGCAAATAAAGGAGTAAATCTAATCTTAATTGGAAGAGATTCTGAAAGATTAAAAAAAGTTTCAGAAAAAACAAGAAAAATAAACAAAAAAATTGACTCACTTACTTTTTCATTTGATCTAAGCAAGGACCTACATAAACTTATAGAAAAATTACAAAATTTCAATGTAACGCACTTGATTAATAATGCTGGATTTGGTTGGTATGGTAATTTTACAAATGCAAATCAAGAAATATACGAAAAAATGATATTAGTTAACATCTCAACACTCACTTATCTTTCCCGTTATTACGCTGAAAAATTTTCAAAAAGAAAAAATGGCGGAATAATCAATGTTGCATCCGTAGCTGCTTTCTTTCCAATACCACATTTCGCAGTATATGGGGCTACAAAAGCGTACGTATACAACTTTAGTTTATCACTTTGGGCAGAAATGAGAAAAAATAATGTGCATGTAATGTGCCTTGCTCCAGGAAAAACAAAAACAAGATTTTTTGAAAGAGCCAACATGAAAAATCAAAAAAAATTAATGAGCACTAAATTCGTTGTTAAAGGTGCAATTAATGCATATGAAAAAAATAAACCTCTTTATATACCAGGAACTTCTAATAAATTATTATATTCACTTGTAAGAGGAATAGTATCTGATAAATTTTTAGCAAAGATATTAGAAAAGCTTTTTTGATTAACTTTTTGTAAATTCTAAATATCTGTCAATGAATGATGTTATATCAGAAATACTGAAATTTCTGGCAAATCTGGTTAGCTCTTGTTCATTGTCTGTTATTAACACAGTAGGAACAGTTAGAACAAGATGTTGACCAGCAAATTCAGGATTTTTAATCACATCAATTATTTCAAAGTTAAGTTTATATTCTTTTGCAATTTTTTCTACTTTAGGCAAGATTGCACTACAAACAGAACATTTATCATTTTTAAAATAATATATTTTCATATTATACCTCCTTAGTCGGTTTTTTAACTACCGTTATTTTATCATTTCTTGTTAATTATTCAATTAACTTTCAGTAAAAATTTGTCGTGGTGGAACATAAAGTGTTGGTATACACTTTTGAAAATATTCGTAACTTTGAGTGTAATTAAAAATAGAAAAAATTGTTTTTTATTTTTTTTGGATGATATATAACAGTGTTGAACAAATAAAAAGGATAATATAGCTATTGGATTAAGATAGGAAAGGTTAGAATTTCAAAAATTAATTTCTTGTAGTAGCTGTGTACTTTCTTGATCAATTTTTATGTGTTTTTTTCAAATTTTTTAGTCACACATAACTTTTCATATGGATTGTACATTTTATATTTAAATGTGTATTTTGTTTTAATTATATTAATTTTTAGGTGTATGATATATTTATTGTTGAACAAATATAAATGAGTATTTTTTGTATTTTTTATATGCAATATAATGTACCTTATATTGCATATAAAAAATCAGTGATAAATCATAAATTTAAACAGCGGATATAAAATAAACTGGATAGGTTGGAAAGATTAGAAGGATTGTCATCTTTAAGATTTTATTTAATCTGAAAGAAATTTCAGCCTATAGTATCCTAAAAAATTTGGATTAAGTTTTATAGGTCTCCATGCTATATCTGTTAGCATGAGATTTTCATAAGATACATATCTTAGCTGACCATCAGGACCTGTATGGTATACATAACCTTTGCCTGTATATATCATTACATGAAAAGGATATTCTGGATCTTGAGGATGAAGAAAAAACACTAAATCACCAGGTTTTGCGTGGAATCTATCATATGAAATAAAATCTGTATTATATGTTATAAGATTATACGCATTAACGTATGAAACTAATTTATCACCATTTGAAAAAATATTTATACCATATGGCGTGTTGGGATAGTTATATTTTTTTACATCTTCAAATATTGGACCTCCATAACCCGTCTTACTAAACCATGACTTATCATGTTTTTTTAAGGCTTCTTTTAAACAATAAAAAATAAAGCCAGAGCAGTCTTTTGTTTTAAATGTTGGATGCTCCTTCACTATGTTATCAAGTGCAATGGCTACAAACCATGTCCTAAAATTAATTGAATCTTGTGCATTCAACATCAGATCTTTTGGATAATTAATGCCAGTGATTGAGGATAAAACTGGGTAAGTCACCATTAAAATCTGAAAGAAAATAATCAACTTCTTTTTTGTCATATTCTCCCATCCACCAGTAAATTAGTCCTTCTTGATATTTTTCATTCAAACCATATAAAATCCAGTGTAGTAATTCATGTAGTAAAACTCTATCATAAACACCTTTTTTCTTTAAAATATTTATTGGTTGTAGAATTATGATAAAATCTTTATAAACGCCTCCTACATGATAGGGTTTATTTGTTAATTGGTAAAATTCTTCCAAATTGTTTGTTTGATATACAATCACGGGGGTTGCAGGAATAGTTAGACTTGCATTGTTGAGAAATTTTAATAAATTATTCCAAACGTAATTTGAAAGTTCAAAATTTTCAATATTCACAGGTATTATTTCACTTTTCAGTGTTAAAGGAAACAACAGAACTAATAGCAAAAGTATCTTCGTAATACATGTTATACACATATGTTGGCTTCTTATAGAACTTCCCGTCAAATCTTACCCTCCAATAGTATACTAATTCACCAGGTCTTAGCCTTCTAATAAAGAAAACTATTTTATCCTTTTTAATATCTATATAGCTATACCAAATTCTTCTTTTATCTTTATACCAGTTATAAAAATATTTCGAATTATAATACGGAGTCTTTTCAACATAGTCTTTTATTACTTGTGCACAAGACGGGAGATATTCTTCAACGATCAAATATTCGCCATTTCCTTCAATATCAATTTCAGTTTTTAAAACGTCATTTTTATGTATAGAAAAGTCTTTATTTTCTTTGAATGTTATTTCATATATACCTTTTTTATAATATTCCTCATTTCCTATGAATTTGAATGGTCCTTCAATGATAAGTGTATTGTTTTCAAAATATATTGGTGTTCCATCTTTTATTATCTCTACAATTTCATCTGGGATTTTGGAATGTTGAGTAGTAGTAGCTGAGTTTTTAATACTAACGGGAACAAATTTTGTGTTTAGT
The DNA here is from genome assembly GCF_018588215.1 of Thermosipho sp. 1244. Lineage (NCBI taxonomy): Bacteria > Thermotogati > Thermotogota > Thermotogae > Thermotogales > Fervidobacteriaceae > Thermosipho > Thermosipho sp. 1244. The sequence goes on along the minus strand of NZ_LNGA01000034.1, from coordinate 32,380 downwards.
GGAAGAAAAGTATCAACGTATTCGTCTTCAAATAGAGCTTCATATCTTTTAAATAAATTTGTTTTCAAGTTTATACCATTACTTATATTCTGATCCGACAATATCTTTTTTGTTTTAACTTCAATAATGCCTTTTCCACTTACAATTTTAGAATCTTCAGTTTCTTTGATCTGTAATGTGCTTTTAAAATCGCTAAGAACGTTACTTTCTAATATTGCTAATATAGAAACTGCTGTATCTTTCGTAGAATACCAAGACGGTCCTTTTTTTGAGTTTAAAAGGTAGTTAACCATCTTTTTTATCAAATCAGGATATTTATTATTTGTTACTAATGTTCTAATAGATTGAGCCGTTAGATAAATTGTAGAATAGAATTTTTCACCTTTTACGTATGCAAAATCTTTATCTTTTATAGCAATTTCTTTGATTTTTTCAGGATTTGTGAACACAAAATCTATGATACTTTCTGGTTCAAATTCTACATTTTCTCCATATAGTTTTAGAACAAACGCAGAATAACCATTTATTGGTTGACTTTTAAGATATTTGATTGCTTCATCTATAACGCTTTGTGGGATATAATATCCATTCTTTTTTGCATAATAAAATCCTTCTAATACGTAAGAGGTCATAAAAATGTCACTTTTATCCCAAGACCACCAACCCCATCCGCCATCTAAATGTTGAAATTTCAAAAGTCTATGTAAACCTTTCAAAATTATATTATCTAAATTGGAATATTCTATTAAACCCTTGGCAATTATAGCAGGATAGAATGAACTCATTGTCTGCTCCACACATCCATATGGAAAATGTATTAGTGCTTTAATAGAAGGCTCAATTAATTCCTTCAAATTTCTGATTATCTTTATATTATCTGTTTTTTTAAATGTTGTTTCTTTGTTAATAACATATATATAACTTAAGTTTTTTACAAAATCTATTGACTTTACAGGAATATCTAATTTAACGCCATCATATTCGTTGTTCATTTCAGCTTCTGCTATTAGTTCAATAAGTTCTGTTTTTGTGGCGTTTAAAGCAAATGGAATTTTCAAATCTTTTTCTATTAACAACTCTTTGTCGTTAAATATTATCTTCCCATTTGCTGTAAGGTTTATATTTACTATTCCACTTTTTCCCGTGTAATTTTTTATATACAAAATTCCATTTACCCTATCTCCAACAGTTAAAAATTCAGGCAAAAATGCTTTGACTTCAAATGGTTTATTTGTAACAATATTGGTATATCCTTGTGCTACATAACTTTTAGAAATTTCATAAACGGTTATTCTCCATTTTGTAATATTATCTGGTAACTTGAATGAAAAAGTAGTATTTAAAAGATATGGATTCCAGTACGCAGTTTCTGAAAAATAATCTCTAATGTTTCTCTCTTCGGATTCTTTAGTGGTAGTGAAAACATGACTAATTAAGTTCTTTTCTAATTTGGATATTGAATCAAAATATATGTATTTTGAAGAAAGATATGTTGTAAAAAGCGGAAAATCTAATTTTGGATACAAATAATCGGTTAATGAGAATTGTTTAGATAGAAGATATAGTCCTTCATCTGCTACAGCAACTATTTTTAAAGAATTTTCTCTTGAATCTTTAATTTCTACATTTATTAATTCACCAGGTTTGTATATGTTTTTATTTGTTTTTATGTTTAAAGTTTTTACTCTATCATATTTTATTTCTACTTTTGTATGATCTAAGTATTTTAAACCCCGAAATTCAAAAAAAAGATCATTTTCAAATAAATTTTCGGGTATTTTGAATTTGAAGTTTTTACTTTTGTCAACTAAAAATATTTTCCAAATTTTATTATCAGAACCAATAACAAGAATTCCAACGTCATCTTTTGGCTTAACCTCGATATTTACATATTCACCTAATTTAGCTATATTCTTATCTAAGCTTACTATTCCTTGTTTGCTCATGTTATATCTTCTATATATTGTTTTTACCTCTTTTCCAAATAAAACATCTAAAGACCAGACATTTTCTGGAAGCGTAATAGTGGCTTTTCCATTGTATACTTCCACGTAAAGTTTTTTATTGTTAATTATGAGAATAGCTATACCATTTAAAGGGTTTCCTTTTAAATCGGTAATGAAAAGTTTTAAAGTATTATTTTCGATAGAACTTTTAATTTCAACGTTATCTGATTTGACATTAACATAAGTAACTTTTTCTGTTTGGTAACCACTATCATCGGTAATTAATGCTTGTATTTTATATGTTCCACTATTTTTTAACAATACATTGTATATTGCTTTTCCATTTTCATTGGTAGTTAAAGACATCTTATTTATTAATCTGGAATAGTTTTCAAAGCTATAAAATATTATCTGAGCATTTTTTACAGGATCACCATTTAAATATTTGACCTTAATTTCAACCGTCAGGGTATCACCGGCAACCAATTGTGTAGCGGATGGTATTAACTCGACGGTATATGTAGGTTTCTTATAATCTTGGATTATGAAGTTATACTCTGAAATAACATCTTCAGTTTTGAGGTTAGAAATTATAAGTGTATAATTTCCAGTAATTATTTCCTCAGAGGTTCTATAATCAAAGGAGAATCCTCCCAAATCGTCTGATGTGAAATTTTCTTTATAAATGATGTTGTTAAATGGATCTTCTAAAGAAACCAATGCATCTTTTGGATATGGAATGTATTTGCTGCCTTCCTTTTTAAAAATGTTAACTCTGAAATGTATCAAATCTCCTGGTTTGTAAATAGGTTTGTCTGTTATTACCAATGCTTTATATAATGGGTAATACGTATTTTTGTTAGCATAATTACTAATAAGAACTACATTATTATCAACGAAAAAGAATTTTGATTTGTATCTTTCTATAGCATTATATTCAAAAATAGGTCCATTTAAAGTTTTCTTTTCAAAATTACTATAGTAATATACCTTGTCTAAAAACTTTTTGTTTTTCAAATCAAATATAGAAAAGTACAATGTGTCTTTATCAGAAGCGACAAAAGCTTCCAAATTTGTTAAATAAAAAAGTTTTCTGTATAATTCTTTTGAAGACAAACCATTAACTACAACATGATATACTCCGGGATCTCCAGGTAGTTCCAATGAATAAAGCTTTCGATAAGTTCCACTTTCTTCTAACCTGAGTGTGTAGTCAAGTATTGTTGAAAAGGTATTAGAAAATGCAAAATTGTTTAGAATGTTGTTATTTATTTTGCTATAAAAGACAAAGACTTCTATATTTTCCTCATTATATGTTGAAAAATATACTTTTTTGTTAGGATAAGTTGCTACATTACTTGTCAAAAAATATACTCTTGAAAATGAAAGAATACCTAACAGTAACATCAATATTAGAATCGCTCTTTTCAAAGTTTCACCCCCCGATTTGGAAACATGTTTTAATTTTACTAAATTGTTTTTGATACAAATTTGCTAATAAATTACATATATGTAAATTAAGTCGTTGAAGAATCTTATCTTCTTACCAATTTTCTAATCTTACTAACACTCTCTAACACTATCTAATCAAGATCCTTCGTTGCTTCGTTCCTCAGGATGACAATATTGGAGAGGTTAGATAGATTAGCGAGTGTTGGTGGATGATGGATTTAAAACTGTCTTATTAAAGTAATTTCTAAATTTATTCGACGTAATGTCTAAATCTTATGAATTTGAAGTTTGCTTTTCAATTCTTCTAAGGTATACTTTTGTGATTTTTCAATTTGTCCAAAAGTGTAGATAAATGGTATTATTCCTTTGTTTTCACACATTTGTCTAATTTTATCTGAAAAATCTTTGGCTATAAGCACTCCCACTACACATTCTTTCCCAACTTCTCTAATATAATTTTCTATTTGTTCAATATCTTTGGACTTTGCATTTCCGGTTTTGATTTCTAAAACAATTTTCCTGGAATAACCTACAGGTACACGATCTTTAATAAAAATATCAACATAACCTTCTGATAAAGCTTTTTCACCAAGAACTTCGAACTCTTCGGTATTAAAAGCACTTAACTTTGCAGAAGATAAGAAAGTTTGAAGGTTTTTATTTATAGATAAATATTGTTTTATCAAAGACTGAAGAATAAATTCCTGAAAATAAAAAGTCTCAGGTACTAATTGAACATTTCTGTCCCATACAATTGAAGGAGTAAATGTTTCATAATTACAAGTTATTAAATGTTCAGTTTGTTTATTATAAATTTCTCCCATTTGAGAAACAGATTGTAACATAGTCTGATCGGCTTGAAAATAGGTTTTTCTATAACCACCTCTCAAAAGGAGATTTTCTGCAACGTAAGAAAACTCTGGTTTTACCATAGATTCAACAAATTGACGTAACGGTTTTAAATAAAGCCTAAAGGGGAAATAATAGGTTTTTCCAGACATTTTAAATGTTACAGGAGGCCATGGTGGAATTTTCTCTGCATTTTTTATAGCTTATTTTTTCTCTACTTTGTAAAGATTAAACACTCGAGCACCATATAAAAATGAAACGTAATCTCCTTTTTGAATATCAATAAATGTCCACAATCCATTTATACTATTCGTAAAACCAGCTAATGCATATTTAATACACAAATTTAAATTTGTCTTATTTGAAAATGCTATTAAGAAATATGCCACAGTAAAAGCCTCTCTTTAACTTTTACTATTTTCCTAACTAATCTAATGAAATGTTCCTACTTATACCTGCACCACAATTTTATCATAATGTGCTTATGTAATAGTAATGTGCGATTAATGAAGATGCTATGAAAACCAATATAGATGTCTACCAAAAAGATGATATAAGCATGGTAATAATAAAAGGGAAAGAATAATTTGTCATTTTAATATTGCTATTCCAAACAGATAAATCTGCTCAAATCTTATACCGCTATTTTGAGCGTAAGTAAAAGAATAAGCTATCCAGATATAAATGTGCGGGCAAAAGAAATGTCATCCTGAGAAATGTAACAACGAACTGGATCCCTCCATCCCGAGCAAATCCGAGTGATCTTACTTTTTTCTTTCTGTCATTCTGAACAAAGTGAAGAATCTTATCTTTCCCAAACATAGTATCTGTTCTTTAGTTCAAAATCAAAGTTCAAACCGTGATCTTTCAGAAAATCAAACTCCTTTTGAATCACCCTCGTACTCATCAAGGTAAAATTCATCGTTTAACACACCTTCCCGTTTAGCTGTGCCTAATATAATGTCCATATTTCTTAAAGCAAGAAGCTTCTTTTCGTCCGAATTTATGCTAACGAATTTATCTACTTTATTAAACTTTCTTGGTGGTTTATCATTTCTACCACCAAATCCAACAGCCAAATCATTGGTATCTGGATTCCAAAGCAAATAAACATACGTTTCCTTATCGCGTGGTACACTCAACACAATATCTTTAGCGTCTCTAAAAAGTTTTCCTGTCCAAACTATTTTCATAACATTACCTCCTTTTTCTGTTACGTAAGTAACACTAAATAATATTTTATTATCGCATCTTTGTACTATGCCACTATCATTCATCGCTTTTCTTTAGTTTATTGGTTTAATGTTCTTGTTTCCATTCCTCATAGGTAGATTCTAAACCCAATCTTGCTAATTTTTCCAACCTATCCAACCTAAATTGTTTCTCCATTTATATAACGAAAAAGTTTTTCTATTTCTGACAACCTAATGGGATTCAAGATTCTTCGTCACTTTCATCTCAACGAGAAGCCAGTAAAACAAGGAAGTTGCGTTCGTGGGCATAAACAAAGGATCTTATGTTATAATTACTTTGAAAAATACAAAGGAAGTGTTTAATAATGAATCACACGTTATTCTCAAAGCTCAATATTGAACGCAACAATAACGTCAAGCCATTTTTAAAATGGGCCGGTGGGAAATCCCAATTAATAAGCGAACTATATAAAAGATTGCCAAAAGCAATTTTAATAGATAAAAAAATTAAAAGGTATGTTGAACCATTTGTTGGTGGTGGAGCTTTCTTTTTTTTTCTTGAAAAAAAACTTTAAAATAAAAGAAGCATTCTTAGGAGATGCCAACAAAGAACTTATAATCGCTTACAAGGTAGTTCAAAATGACGTTAATGATTTAATTTATGAATTAAAAAAATGGAGGAAGAGTATTTAAAACTGAATGAAGCTGATCGGAAAGAATATTATTATGAAATAAGAACAAAATATAACATCCAAAAAATTGATTTTGATTATTACAAATATAACCCCAATTGGATAAAAAGAGCAGCTTATATGTTATTTCTAAACAAAACTTGTTACAATGAGCTATTTAGGTTAAATAAAAAAGGGGAATTTAATGTTCCTTTTGGTAAATATAAAAACCCAAAAATTTGTGATGAAAAAACTCTTTTTGAGGCAAGTAATGCCCTTAAAAACACACAAATATACTGTGGCGATTTTGAAAAAAGTATTGATTTTGTTGAAAAAGAGACATTGGTTTACCTGGATCCACCATACAGACCTCTAAGTAAAACTTCAAGTTTTACAAGTTATAACGAAAATGGTTTTAGCGATGAAGATCAAATAAGATTAGCCAAATATTTTAAATCTATGAGCGAAAGAGAAGCTTATATTATGTTAAGTAATTCTGATCCAAAGAACTTCAATAAGGAAGATAATTTCTTTGAACAGCTTTATCATGAATTTTACATTGAAAGAGTTAAGGCAAAAAGAAGTATTAACTGTATTGGCGAAAAAAGGAAAGAAATATATGAATTAATTATTAGAAACTACAAGTAGGTGAAAAAAATGCATAAAATGATATTAGAATTTTTCAAAGCAAATGATGAAAAAGAAGTAATTGAATTATTTTATGATACTTTAATTGAAACAAACAAAACTTTTGATTTTTTTGTAAATTGGGAAAAGGTTAAGAAAAATGTCCATCAATTCTCCCTGCAATTCCTTTGTTATTAGCAATAAGAATGAAAGATAGTTTTTTAAAAGTACTTGAAAATATAGGAAATAAAAATTCAGTATTAGAATTTAATTTTAAAGAAAGAAAATTACCAAAAAATGAAATAAAGAAAATTGTTGAATTTTTTGACAAAACAGGTCTTAAAAAGTTATTTTTAGAGACAAATATGAAAAATATTCAAGATTATATGTTAGGTGTAGAAGTCGGAATGGATACCAATGCAAGAAAAAATAGAAGTGGAAAAATAATGGAGCAAGTAATAGAGTCAATTATAAGCAAAATCACTAAACAATCAAAAACTAATGAAATAAATATACTTTCTCAAATAAAATTTAAAAAGCTAGAAAAATTCAACATTCATGTGAATCAAGCAATTGCGGGAGTGTTTCAAAAAATCAAAATATAAACTTTTCTCACTTTTTTGTTATTCTAAGGAATATTTTTTTGTCATTCTGAGGAGCGAAGCGACGAAGAATCTTATTTCTTCACTAACCTTCTAACCTATCCAACCTCACCAACCTTTCTAACACTTGCTGATTAAGATCCCTCGACTACGCTCGGGATGACATTCCCTTCGACTTCGCTTACGCTCAGAATGACAGGGGAATTTTGAACAGGCTCACACCTTTTATCGTTATATTTATATACCCATTTTTAAGAAGGTAAAAATTAAGAAGAATTCTTCCAATTCTACCATTGCCATCTTCAAAAGGATGAATTGACTCAAATAATACGTGTGATCTTGCAGTTGCTTCATGAACTGGATAATGTGAATAAACATACTTTTGCACCAGTTATTTTTATTCTTCTCACACAAAACATTCCAAGTTTTTGTGATTTAATAATTCCTTCAAATAACATTTTGTGAGCTGTTTTAACTATTGCAACACATGGATAATTCTCACTCGTTTTATACAGCTCAATTGCCATATTGTAAAAAAATTTGGCTGTTCGAAAATAATTCACAACATGAGACGCTGAACGATATTTCCCTATAAGTGCATCAGAAAGCTCATCTTCATCCAAAAAGATACCTTCTATCATTATAGAGTTCCTTGTCTCCTCTCCAAGCATGTAAAGCCATTCTTTATTAGAAATGTCCACAAAGTTCAGTTGTAATATCTCACGTCGTTTTTGTAAAAGTTCATCTTTTGCTTGTAACATATTTTCCTCACCTTCATGTCCAATTTCTAAACTGACCTTACCCTAATTAAGTGGTATTTATGTATATTAAATCATAATTTCCTCATTTGTCCGGAATCATGGTAAAATGACAATATCGGACATATGTTTACATAATATCAACAAAATAGTCGTATTAATTTATAGTTTAAAATATATCAAAAAATTTGATTAAAAATCCTCTTCAAAAGTCTTTTTGAGTCTATTCAAAAAAATGAGAAGAGGTGTAAAAATCAAGAAAAAATTGTCCAATGTAAATAAGTTCCTATATTCTTCTAGTAAATTATCACATAATATTGAAATCCAACCAACCACAGCGGTATTGAATTTTTTACGGGAACTTCTATATCATCAAAATTCTCAAGTCTCGTAATTATCTTATCTAAAATCATTTTTTCACTCCTGACAGTCCTGCCAAAGGACTGTTCTGTATTAAATTGGTTCTGTTGCAGGACTAATATTCCACAAATTTTTCACATAAATGAGACGAAGTTATAAATATAACACAGAATTTTACAAATTTATTTTCTCATACTCGGAGGGTGTTTACACAAAATTTGAGACACACCCCATAATTTCTTTATTTTAAAGTTTTATGTCTTTTGTAAAACTCTCTACCTTTTTCTGTTATCTCCCATATACCCCTTGGAGAATTAGTTGATAAAAGTCCTTCTTTAACCATTATCAGTCTTGCCCACTGAGCAGTATTCCTCCATCTATATTCTTTTCCTGATGGCAATAATTCAAAATCATATTTAGTCATATCTTTTTTCATTTTTTCGTAGACCTTATTTAATATTACTTCTATTCTTGCTTTTCCGCCAAGTTCAATTAATGATTCAAGTATTGGAATTTTATATTTTTTTGCAGGAGTTCTTAACCCTTTTTCTAATCTTCCGGTAATTTTTCTTTCTTTTTCAATTAAGAGTGTATTATTCAGAACCACAGTTTTAAAACTGTCTTTATTGTAATGAGCACTGATTACGTTTTCCAAATCTTCAAACAGTGTTTGCCATTCTTCTTGAAGTGATTTAATTTTTTCACGAAACATCGCAAGTTTTTTTCCTCGTTCGACTATAAAGCTAGCCCTTTCAAAATTTTGTGAATCAAACGCTTTTTCAACTTCTTTACTTAACAATTGGAAAAACTTTTCAATTTCTTCAAGTAAAATTTCGAATGCAATGTTTATATCATCTTTATTCATAGGAGTCCTCCTTAATTAATTTAATTTCTCCTTCCACGTAAACTCTTTAATAAGTTGCAATAATCTTCATTTAAAGTCCATTCTGAAAGTCTTCAACTTTTGTTTGTATATATACAAAATTCAGTCCTCTAAAACAGTCTGGAAAATTTTTCTAAAGTTAAAAAAAATAAAAATATTTTCTAAATTTCTAATCTTACAATTTAAAAATCATGTTTACTCGAATAAACTAGCTCTCCTGAATAAAATTCATCCTCTAACTTTGAAATAGCTGGCATCTACAAAAAAATGCGGTATCTCTTCTTCTATTTTCTCATTCCCTCTTCATTTTCTGTAAGAAATTGTAGTATAATATCTTTGATTTCCATGCCCCTGTATCTTTCCTTTGTAACAAGTTTTCTCACTTATCTATTTTAGGATACAGGTTTTTTTATTTTTACAGCATTTATTTTACACTGCTTATCGATCAATAAACATTAAACCCTTCTCTGTATATTCACCCAATGCTTACCTTGTGGTAAATATTCTATCTAATCTCAATATGAAGATCTTCTTCCTTGTATCCAAAAAGCAGTATAATGCTTTTAGAAAGCTTAACAATACTGTTAGCACTAAGATTCGTTTCCACATAAATCTGTGTGTTATTTATCCTTTCCGGAATTCTTAATTCATTAGGATTTTTTGTAAAATAAGGTCTTTTGCGTCCTCTTAAATTAAGAACTTTATCAAATTGTGTTCTATGAGCAGAAAGCATAAGATTAGTTATTTTTATCAACATCTCCTTCCATGAACGCACGGAATATCTAGTTTTCTTAAAAGTAAATGCTACAATTGATTTTCCTGTATAATCTGAAGATAAAGGAGAAATTTGAGTTGATAATGATTGCACCAGACTTAACATTTCTTTCTTAGGGCGAACCATTATCACTTCTTGTCCAACTTTTTTCAAAAACTCCTTTACTATTTCATTATCCGGCTTGTATCCACATAACTTTTCAGTCATCTCTGCCAGAAGTTCGATTAAAAGTTCATCGGGCTCTGTTATTATTTTTTCCCATGCTTTTAGAAGTGTTTCTTTTATCAAATATTGTTTTTGTTTATTTTTATACAGATTTTCTGCACTTTCTAATGCTTTACCAGAAATCACATTTTCTTTCGATAAAAACTCCTCAAATTTATTTATAATGTCTTCGCTATTCTGGTCATATATTTCAATTGTACAAAATTTTCTCTGTTCTCCACTCCCAACATGTGAGGGCAAATAAAACCACCAGCTAATTCCATTAGTTAGTATTGCAAGTTCTACGCCTTCTTGAAAAGAACAACTTAAAAGTTGTTCTTGAAAATTCTCTAAATCTTCATTAACTTTTCTAACCTCAATAAACACCTTGTTTTTGCCATTATGTCTAAGAGTGTAATCCACTCTTTTATTACCAACAGAATATTCTGGATAAACTTCATCTATGTTAAAAGGATCCCAATCTAAAGCTTTCAATAGCCTTAAAATCACAGCTTGCTTAGTAGCAGCTTTATCAAAAGAAAGAAGACGTCTATCTTTCTTGAACTCATTTATCAATTTAGCTAATTCATCACTCATTTTTATCAACTCCTTTGTACCCTATTGCAAATTCCTTCCTAAAAATACGTAAAGTTTGCAATAGCATATTTTTAATAAATCCCTTCATTCCTTTCCTCCTATAATCTATTATACTTTAAACAAAGATTTTAGTTAGTACAAACTATTTTCTGTTCTCATTTAAATTAATTGAAATTGATTATACTTTTGTCAGAATAGACAAACCACCTGTCAATACTGTCAAGTTTGTTTACAATAAACTTCCTATCTCCATTTTTAGTTTGTAGAAAAAACAAAGTTGTTGTTTTTAAAAAGAATACATCCGACAGTAATAGCTATAATAATAGCTATAATAATTTCTAACAAACATCGGGAGTTAATTAAGTTGGAATTCATATTACTCACTCAGAATCATTAAAGTTACCTGTGTTTCTATTATTTTTCTGGAATTTTGGCCAAGACGAATTTGCAAGACCAAGACTGTCGCTTTCTATTGCATACAAATAACCATCCCAATCAGTTATGTATATAGTTCCATCAGAACCAATTGCTGGGGTTGAGTAAGAAGCTACTGAAGAAAGTGTGTATTTCCATTTAAGAGTACCATCAGAATTTATCGCATATAAATAATAAGATGACACTACATATATTATTCCATTCGATCCCATTATAGGACTTGTTGTTATCCAATTACCTGCTTTAAATTTCCATTTAAGAGTACCATCAGAATTTATCGCATATAAATAACCGTCTTTAGAACCTATGTATATAGTTTCATCAGATCCTATTATTGGACTTTTATCTATATCGTCACCTGTTTCAAACTTCCATTTAAGTGTGCCATCCGGGTTTATCGCATATAGATTATCATCGTTTGAACCCACATAAATTATACCGTTTGAATCAATCGCAGGACTTGAATGTACAAAGTAATTAGTCTCAAACTTCCATTTAAGAGTACCATCAGGATTTATTGCATACAAATAATTTGTATCATATGAACCTATATAAATTGTTCCATCGGGACCAATAGCGGGATTTGACATTTCAAATCTCCCATCTGAAAACACCCATTTAGTAGAACCATCTGGATTAATTGCAAAAAAGCCATATGCTCCTCCTATATAAATTGTTCCATCATCTCCTATAACAGGACTAGGAGTATAATCTCCAAGAAACTGATCGCGATACCATTTTAAGGTCCCGTTCGGATTTATTGCATAAAGTCCATATGGAGTTGTCAAATAAATAGTACCACTAGAATCAACAGTTGGTAATGATCTTACATATATTCCCACATTATATTTCCATTTAAGAGTACTGTCTGGATTAACAGCGTATAGATTAAAATCTTCTGAACCAACATAAATTGTATTATCAAATCCAATAGCAGGGCCGGAAGAACTTATACTATCATAGGTTTTAAATTTCCATTTCAATCTGGCAGGTTTACTTGTTGTAAATTTCCAAATAGGACTTTGTGCTACTCCACATTTACTGTCTTTGGCAACTATTTTCCAATAATATGTTGTTTCATTCTGTAATGTGTCAAGCATAAAATTTGTTATTGGATGATCTTTTTTAACTAGAGGAGGATTAGGATCTGTACCAAAATATATATCATAAGATATGGAATCACCATCAGGATCATTACAGCTCCAACTTAGTGTTGGTGTAATACTTACATTTGTTGCGTTATCTTCAGGAAAAGGATTGCTTGGTTCTGCTGGAGGATTATTGCTGTTAGAAATGTCATTCATACAGCCAACAAGAAGACTCAAAGATATTACCATAATTATAAACATTAATCTTCCACTATGTTTCACATAAATCCCCCCTTTGAATTTTATAATTTACTTATTTAAAATAGTCTTGGCCTTCTAAAATGCTGCTTTTTGGTTTCATTTTCCTTTCAAGAAAAAATTAGTTAAGCTGTATAGTAAATATCCAAAATTTTGTTTTACAAAAATATACTATAAAATTCGATATTTTTCATAGATATCTTTAAGAAAATAATAACCATATTTTGCATATGTATTACAAATTTTATCGGCGTTATCCTTTTCTTTCATGGTATACAAATACTCCACTGTTGATTTGATTTTTTCTTCTGGAAAAATTGGGATAAAGTTTTCTAATATTGCTAAAAAAATTTCACCTATTGCTTTGGCAGTTTCAGTTTTGTTATTAGTATTCTTAAATTTTTCAAGATGTTCAAGAAAAATAGAAAACGTTGTTTCATCTTTTAAATATCTGGCAAAAGTTTTAACCCAATCTATATAAGGGTTGCCTAAAGATGGTAAAAATACAGTAAGCAACACCATGTTCGATAGTACTTCCTGCATATTATTAGATAATACTTTCTCTTTAATATCCTTGCATTTATTATATAGATACTCCCAAAAATCCATAATTCTAAGTTGTTTTTCTTTATTTATTTCTCCGTTGTTCTTTAAGGATTTGTTTTGTGAGCAAAAGTATTGAATAATTATTTTGATATCTTTTGAATCAAATTTTTCTACAAGTTTGTGAAACAACCCTGATGGTTTAATAGAATCTATACCATTTAAATACAAAAAGGAAATATGTCTAATCAAATTTTCTCTGGCAATTTGGATATTAAAATTATAATTAATACTAAATTCGTAATGGCTTTTCATTAAACCATATAGCTCATTACTAAGAAGAGTAGAAAAAAAGAGGTAATTTTGCATGAATGCTTCCCAAATTGACTTACCTTTTTCATTTTCAAGAAGTTTTATAACTTTTCCTGTAAAAGACTTATCTAAATAATAATGAAGTCTAAAAAGATATTTCCCAAATAATGAGTATGCTTCAATTATGTTTTCTTTTAAAAACTTGTTAAATTCACTAATAAAATTGTTTTTAAACAAATTATAAGTATTTTGCTTTATTATATTGCTTTTTAACAATTCAGACATTTTTAAAATAAAATTTATATACGCATTAGTAATATAACCATATGCAGTATTCAAAGAATAAAAAACATAGTCAGATACTTCCAAATTATCTACTTTATATTCCATCTTATTCATCATTTTTCGAAGTATTAACTCTATTTTTTTAGATATTTTTTCTGAAATATTACTAGAATAATTATTTAAAAATTCAACTATAATTGTGGAAATAGTGCTAAAATTCCAATTATAATCTATTTTTATTATAAATTTTTCTTCACTTTTCTTTGATAGAACTGGAAAATTTTTTTGGTTGATATAACTTTCAATAAAATCAAAGATTTTAATATAGTCTACGTTTTTCTTTACCTTCATAGTCTCTTTAAGACCTTCCAAAACATAATTTATATAAAAGTTATTTACTTTGACAAACGGAATTAAATCATTTAAAAATTTTTCTGGTGCTTCTTTTATAGCCGTTTTTAATGTTTCTGAAAGAGCTTCCATTGTGTATTCTCCAGAAATTTTATTTCTTTCAAACTCAGAAAGAAATCTTACAAGCCTCTCATTATCCATTCTTATAATTTCTTCCACACTTAATGGTGATTTCCCCCAGCCCCACATAAATTTGATTTTTCCTATAGCGGGAGTAAGTTCTACATCTTGTTGTGTTATTTGTCTCATCTTTTCATAAAGTTCCTCAAAATATTTATCATACGATAACGCTCTATAAATCCTTTGCTTACATGTAGTTTCTAAATTCTCTCTTTCTATTTTATCTTTATTCTTAAACTTACTTATTTTCTCTCCACATGCTTTTTTAATTTTTTTATCTAAAATAGTTCTTTCATAATCACTAAGCTTGCCAAGCTTTTCCAAAACATTTCTTAGCTCATCACCCCAATAAGGAATTTCTGAAAAAATTCTTATCCCATTATCACTTTTAACACTTTTAAAAAAGATATCTCTAAATCTACCAACATTGTGCTCAATAATGAATAACGCTATTTTTGGAAAAATATAATGAGATTCATTTAAAAAACTTTCCAAATATTTTTTCAATTTTTCGGGCTCAGTTTCAGCTTTAACAAGCATTATTTTTATTAAGAAATTGGATAATAACTCAATTACATTCGAAGTTGAAGGTTTATTTGTTTCATAAAATGAATAAAAGGTTCCATCAGCTTTATCTGAAATAACTTTTTTAATTGTGCAAGATAAAATATTAATAATATTAATCGTACATTTTTTGCTAATGTCTTCTGCGTATTTTTCAATTAACTCTTTAATATAATAAAAATTACCTAATAACACTTTTTTATTATTTTCAAAGCTTTTAACTTTAAAAAGAAATTCTATTATTTTTTCGGCTTTTACAATATCCTCGCTTTTATCCGTTAAGAATTTAGGTAAAAGTTTCTCAACAATTTCCTTTGTTTGAAGTCTATTATTGATTTTTGAATCAAGCCATATTTCAGTCAATTCAATAACATCAAGGGGAATTTTGTCATTTGGGAAATTTGATAAAATTCTTATAAATGAGCTCCAGATATGGAAATTATCTAATTTTTTGTAATTATCTAAATGATATTCAGAAATATTTCTTATTATTTCTAGCAAACCGTCTATGTACTTTTCATCATTCGGATTATTAACTTGCTGAGAAATTTTCTCTAAATAGGTTAAAACATTCCAATAAGGAATTCTGTAATAACCCTCTTCATCTGTGGGTTCAGGACCGGGAGCTTTTTCAGGCAGGAAAAAACCTGAATTTTTCAATAAAACAAACCATTTCTTATATCTTAAATGCTCAAAAAAATATTTTTCTCTTGCCTTGTTTTTTAACAAATTCTTCAATGTATTTAAAATCTCATTAGTAGGCTTTTCTACTTTTAATATCTTATCTATAAGCCTATTCAAATTAAGATATTCACCAACTAATTTAAATAAAATAATTTCAAACTTTTCCCATAAATTTTCAAAATTTTCATTAGTTCTGGGCTTTTTCCATGCTCCATGTCTATGGGCAAACTTATGAAATTCTTTAGCTATTCCGTGCCAATCTTTTACAAATTTACTATCTTTTGATAAATCTAAAACTGCACAAATTTCATCAATATGACTAGCCTTTTTTATTGTTTTACCACACTTAGAACACTTATCCTCTTCTTTTTTGACATCAGAAGCAAAAACATCCCTTATACCACCTTCTATTTCTCTTGCAATGTGCGCTAACAAATAAGACTTAGTAGATAGGTTACTTTTGTAAATTTTTACTCCATCTAAATAAAAAGCCGAAATTTCGTCACCAATTTGCTTTAATCCTTCATATATCTTTTGTTGTTTCGCATCTAATATAACATTTTGTTGGTTGAAACTGAAGGAATATTCTTCCATTTTTACACCTTCCCAACAATTGAATATAGCCTATCGTAATCATTCTTTTTTCTTTTTATTTTTTCCAAACATTATACCTTCAACACTTAAACTAACAAATTTAATTATCTTTCTGCTTTTCCACCTAAACCATTTTTAAATTTAGCCTTTTTTATTTATCAAAACCTCTGTCTCTTTTTTGTTTAATTCCGTAGAGAAACAGTACTTGTGCTTAAGTGATATTTGAATCAATAAAGTATTAGATTTTGTATTCACAAAACATCTTTAAAATTAAATAAAAAATAAAACAACTAATCCATGGAAAATTGCTCAATTATTATAATTTCTCTATTGAATATCTTATTTCTTTCGTTTAAATAAAATCTATTTAAATAATCAATAGGTATTAATGCCTTTAATTTTTTTATTTTTTCCTCAAACTCTTCATCACTTTGTGGATTCAAAATTTCAATTGCTCTATTTATAAAAAAGCGTGGAAGTGCTCTTGTTTTAAGCAAATCTGAGAACAAACTCAAATATTCTCTTTCATCTGGAATAACAACTTTTTTTATAACTTCTTTTAGTATTGTAAGCAATTTATATTCTTTTGTCCTAGGCGCTATACTATCCCCTACATAAACTTTCTTCTCACTAAATTTTTCGAGATATTTATCTAATTCTTCATCGACTTTTTCAAAATTATTATTTTTAACCAATTTCAAAATCCTAAAACCTTTATCTGGCGGGACAATGCTGCTGGTTTCTGAATCTATCCATAAAAATGAAAGAACAGTTTTTTCCCTTGAAAAAATTAATGCACCATTTTTATTTGTATGAAGTACTTTCGTCCTTATTCTTTTTGGAAGATTTATTGCTTTTTTATACAATTCTTTCTCATAATTTTGATAATAATGTAAGTCATTTAAATATTCTACATCCCAAGAAATTTCTTCATTTTCTTTCATTTTTTGGGTAAAATATGAGTTCAATTCTTCATCACTTGTAAGAGTTTTCATATCCGTTCCGAGAATAAAGTTAAACATATGAATTTTAGCCGTTGAAATCTTTCTAACAGCAGTCTCATCTTCACCAACATCAGAGGGGAAATAATTATAAATGAAAATTTCATTTTGAACTTCTCTACCAATTCTATTTATTCTTCCAACTCTTTGAATCACTCTCGTTGGATTATAAGGTATATCATAATTAATTAAAACATCAGCTCTGTTAAGGTTAAAACCTTCTGACAAAGCATCAGTCGCAACTAATAATTGTACTTCATTTGTTTTGACTTGAGAATTTGCATCAAATTCGCTTATTATTCTTTTTCTCGATGACTCATTTGCCTCCTTACTTGTGTACTTCATAACCTTAAATTCATCTTTTAAATTTTCATATAAATATTCAACCGTATCAATAAATTCTGAAAAAACAACTATCTTTCGATTTGGTTTTTTATTATATAAGTTTTTCAAATGTTCTTTAAATGAAATCAACTTTTTATCTTCAATCTCAAAAATCATATTCCTATCAAACCACATTTTATAAATTTTTCTTAATACTTTCAAATCTGATTCCATGTCTTCTAAAAACGCTTTCTTAATCTCTAGCGAATCTATAAAATAATACCCTCTATTTTTTAATTCTTCTATTTTTCCCACATCTAAGATTTCCTCTTCAAATTCATTTCCTTCGCTTAAAATCAAATCTGGGTCAATAACATTCCCTTTTTTATAAAGTGGCACTTTCCCATATTTATACCACTTTATCATTATTTCGGTATAATTTATCATATTCTTAAGTGATTTTTTAAATGCAGCAAGTGAGCTTTCAAATCTTCTAACTAAAAGTTTTCTCATAAATTGTGACAGATTTTCATGTAATATCTCAAAATTTTCTGTGCCGAAATATTCTTCTAATTCCTTTCTATACTTATTGAAATTTTTTATATAATGAGTTGCTCTATACCGAGCAGCTTTAAAATATTCCTTTTTATCAACTTCCTCTAGAGGGCATATCATTTCAAGCGTATCAAGGTAAATACTCTTTAGCTCACCAAGATCATATTCCAAAGATACTGGATCATTAATCTTTGGGAAAACTATCCCCTGAGCTTTAATGTCTTCACTATATATTTTTATTCTTTCCAAATCAAGTCTTGTTCTTCTAATAATTAAAGGATTTATTATATTCCTTATATCTTCTGAAATTTCTTTTATTTTTTCAACATCTTCTTTTTTCCTTGCATCTTTAAATTTATCATCAAACTTTTTGAATATATCATAAAGATTAATTCCTTTACTATCAATAAAAGTAGGTCGTGCAGGATTTTGAAATAAAGTAATTAAATTATATATTTCAAGTGGCCTATTATTAAAAGGTGTTGCAGTTAATAACATTACCTTATTTCCAGAACAAATTCTATGAAGCATAGCATATTGTTGGGTTTCTCTATTCCTAAACCTATGAGCTTCATCAATAATAATTAAAAATTCTTTTGAGCTTGAATTCTCAATGTAATCTATTACCTCTTTCAATTTTCCACTACTAAATATCTCTCCTTGAAAATCAAAATCACTTTTGTAAATTTTCCAGGAACTAACAAGGTGTGGCGGTGCAATAATTATTGTTTTTTGTCTCAAAACGTGAGCGACAGCGGAAGCTATAACAGTTTTTCCAAGTCCTACAACATCTGCTATTATAACTCCATTATGTTGCTTTAAAATAGAAATTGCTCTTTCTATTGCATCTATTTGATACTTTAAATCATAAAATTTGTTATTTGTAATTATAGATGGTAAATACTCTTTCTCTAAATTCTTAACATTAAAATATTCATAAAGTGCTTTTATATAAATCAATTCAGGAGATGGTACAATTCCTAAAAATGTTTTTTTAATAACTTTTTCTTCAAATTCGTTAAAAGTATTTTTACCTACAATTTCAATCGAGTCATTCCACAATTGTTCAAAAATTTCTTTTGCTTCGTAATAGTGATGCGGTTCTCTTAAAATAACATTTATTTCGTTCTGCGAAGATAATCCTTTAAATGAAAGATTGCTTGAACCTACAATAACGTACCCAGGATTTAAGCCACCTTCATCATCCTTTTTTTCAAAAATATAAACTTTTGAATGTGTTGGTTTTCTAGTTTTTCTAATTTCAAGTGTGCCATTTTTTATCTTATCTACAAACACATTGAATGCTTCCTGCTCCTTAAAAAAATCATAGAAGTTTGTATTACTTATAAAATTTCGAAGATCATCAAAAAATTTTTCTCTAATTGCATATTTTGATTTCTCCTCTTGTTGGAATATATTATAGACTTCTTTGTATAAATCATCTAATCCTTTTTCAATATCAAGCCCTACAAGGATCTTTATATTCTTGTCTTTATACTCTTCGTATATTTCTGAAAAACCTGAAAAATAAAAATATCCTACTAAAAAATAACATTTTGATATCGAAGTACTTATCTTTTTCAATGTTTCAGCTAATGTTTCATGATTGTTCGTTATAAAAGATTTTATCATCGTCTTCGCACCTCTTTTTCAATATATTCAATTTCTTTAGGAGTCAACTCGTAGAGTTGATAAACTAATAGATCAATTTCTTTTTCTAATTTATTAACTTTTTCTTTTTTAAATACATTTTCAAGATAATCTTCAGTTTTAAGGATTAAACTGATTTGGTTTACGAGAGTTTCCATTTGTTTTATAATGTATTGTTTCTTTTGAGGAATAGGTGTCTTTTCTATATAAATCTTTGCTCCATAATTTCCTTTTCCCAAATTTGCAGTAGATTTTTTTATCCACCATCCAATAATTTCGGAATTTAAAATAGAAATTAAATACTTCAAATTATTCCCTGTAATAAAAAAAGTACTATCCAATGTAAAATACTTCGAATCCACAAGAGAAAAAATGATTTTATTTGTAATTCTATTCCACACCACTTTTTCTTTTTCGAATTCGTTCGAATAAGCGCACTCTCTTAATTCCCACCAATAATCACCTTTATCATACCTTTTTTTAGCCTTATCTTCAAAACGTTTTAAATATTCAAACAAACTTTTATAATTTTTATTCATAAATTCTTCTGGAAATAAATCCTTTCTAGCACTATTTGTAAAACCAGCTGGAATATTTATAAGCCACAAATCCCTCCACTCATAATAATATCTGTGAATATCTCTTCCTCTAAGAACAGGTTTTATTAACTTTTCTGTTCTTTTTCTCTCATCATCTGAATTACAGTTATCCAATATCATATTTCTTGTTTTAGTGTCTATGATAAATGCTTTATTCAAACCTGTTAAAACTCCTCTATATATTTTCACATCCCATTCTTTTAGAGGTTTTCCTATTTTTTCGATCTTTTCTTTTATCTTAAAATCTATATTATCTCCTATAAACCATACATTTTTGGATATATAAACTTCTTTAGAATTTTCTCTTAAATACTTTGCAAGATTTTTTGTTGTCTTTTCCATTAACTCAAATCCTATTGTTTTATTTGTTCTTTCCTTATTTTGTAGTAATATAATACTCGTATCAACCGTTGCCGCTTTAAACACACCCGGTCCAAGATCAACAAGTAAAATAGGATTCAATTCTTCAAAAAACTGTCTTAATTTTCCCCCATATCTTGCCCTCATCCATTTATTACTTGTTATATAACAAAGGAAGCCTCCTGGCTTTAATAATTGCATCCCCCTTTCATAAAACAAACAGTAAATGTCGCCTGTTTTATCAAAAACTTCATATCCTTCATTCCTATATTTTTTCGCAAGTGCTCCTTTATTGTTTTGTAATTGTATGTAGGGAGGATTACCTATAACTATATCAAATCCATCTTCAATACCAAACATCCAGAAAGGATCAAAAAACTCTGCTGGCTCATCACTAAACGGATCCCACTTTGAAATGTAATAATCAAAGTCTTCTTTTGATGCACCATACCATTGCTCATAAAGATTTTTTGCCTCTTCTTTTATCGTTCTGTACTCTTCTTTTAATTTCTGTTTTTCTTTCAAAGACCATGCACTAAAATATTGCTTTATAATATTTCTAAGCTTTGAAATAGGTACAGCTGAAAACAACACTTTTTCTTCAGGAAGCTTTATCAAAGTATCAGCAGCTATAAACTTAAATTCAAGATTTGGAAGAGGTCTTACACCTCTATTCTCTTTTTTGTCATCCACACTTGATTCAATTATAAGTGAAAGAAAAATTCTAAGCCTCGATAACTCTACAGCAACTTCTTGGATATCAACACCAAAGATTGCATTTTCTATCAAATACAATTTTCTTAGATACTGAAATGATTCTTCCTTGAGAAGTCTTTTTACCTCTCTTTGAAAAGAAGAAGGAAGTTTCGAAAGCACAAATTCTTCATACATTCTTGCATCTGGATCAATATATGAAAGAATATGCGACATTTTTAAAAGCATTCCAACTGGAAAAGCTCCACTCCCACATGCCGGATCAAGTATTCTAACATTGTAAAGTATTTCAGATATTTTTCTTTTATCTTCTTCAGTCAAATTTTTAGCAATTTCATCATCTATGTGTTCGGATAATATATAGTCTATTTTATCTTCGGAAAGATTTGTATTTTCAAGCAAGTAGTATTTTAAAGATTGAGTAACCATAAAATCTACTATCTCTTTTGGAGTGTAAAAACTTCCCAACTCATGACGAGCTGTTTTCCCTGTTTCTGGGTTTAATTCTGCAAGCAAGTTTTCAAGAATCAAACCAAGCATTTCTGGATCAATAGAAAGTTCAATATCAACTGGTGTGTTTTCATCCACTGTAAAGTTATATATTTCAAGATGTTCAAAAAATTCTTTTATAAGTGTATCAGGAATAATCAAGCTATCCTTATATTTTGAACAGCCATTTTCATCAAGTTCATAATAATCATGACATTTTGGAGTAAATAGTCCTCCATTCAAGAAAGGAATTTTATCAAAATATCTAATAAATTCATATAAATGTGGTTTAGAATGTATGCTCCTCTTATTTACTGGGGTATTTAAAACCTCATAAAATAATGGTTCCAATATATTATGATAATAATCATCCTTTACAACCTTTGATGACAAAATTTCCTCAGGAATTAAAGGTACACCATTTTTTGATTTTTTCTTTTTCAAAAACCAAAGAAAAATAATTCTACTAAAAAATCTAATAACGAAATTTTTCTTTATTTCCTCATTTTCTTCAGGAAGCTTAATCTCTTCAACAAATTTGTAAAACAAATCGCGTATTCCTCTATAAAACTCTTTATTAACAACTTCTATTGAAAATCTTCCTTCTAAATCTTCCAATGAAATTATTTTTCTATTTAACTGACTTTCAGCAGTATGCAATTTTGCATTTGGACCTAGTAAAAAGGAATAACGTTTGGGATTTGATACCTTTGTTATAACTTTACCATCTTCACTTAATGTATACTCTACTGAAAGATATGAAAATCTATAATCATCAGTATTTTTAGATACAAAAACAGCTAGTGCTTTTTCAACAAACTGTTTTTTCATTATCTTAAATGCTTCTTTAGTAAGTGATACTCTTGGATCATTTTCAGAATCATGAAAGAACTCATATACAGGTAAATTCAACTCTTTGTCTTTTCCAATTATAAATGCCTCTTTGATATATCTATTATTAGTCTCAAAATAGCTACTTAAAGGTATTTCTAATATTTCTTTTTCAAACTTATCTGTTAGAAAATTTTCTAAAAATTTTTGGAAATCTTCTCTTGTGTACTTTTGGGTAAAATCCATACATCCACCTCCTGGGGAGTCAAACAATAACTTTTTGCAATACTTAAGAAAGAATATTATTACTTTTATTTTTATCTCTTCACAACAAACCATCTACCAACTTTTAATAACTTTTTTTAATCCTTTCTAATTCAGGAATATAATTACTAATGATCTTGTAAAATTTGATCATAAAATCTACCATATTTTCTTGCAAACTATCCCAACTCTTTACATCTTCCAAACCACCTTCATAAAAATTTTTCACAATTCGTGATGCCTGTTTATCATCCATTCTTTTCCATTCAAGTTTAGTATTTAGCTCTTTTTCAATCTGCTCTTTATTTTCATACAAAAAATCAAATAACTGTTTATTAACTATTTTTAAACCTTTCCCACAATCAATATATAATTCTACTGTTCCACCTCTATCTAAAATCTTATACCCAATAAAAACACCTGTAATTAATGTTTTTGATAGCCAACTATCTATTATAGGGCTTTTTGTGGAAAACAAATCAAACTTTTTATTACTTTTTTCAAGTAAAGATTCCCAAAATTTCAGTCTTAGTTCAGTCTTTCCAGTTTTTTCTGATTTATAATTAACATAAGAAATATATTTATCGTATTGGAGAAGCCTTTTTATTTCATCTTTTATTAACTTTTCTCTTTTTTGAATAAATTTTTCAAAATTTTTTCTTATTTTTTCTGAAGGCAATTCTTCGCTAGTATTTTTTAAAATTTCATACATCTCATCGTCAATAAAATGAGCTTTAAGAATCTTCTCTACCTTTTGTTCTGCTTCATCTTTATTTAATCCCTTAGATATTTGCAAGTTAATCTTTTAAATATTCTGCAGGGCTTTTATTTGATATTTTTTTATTGGTTTCATCAAATATCAAAGTCCTATTTAAAACGACGTCATAGTCAACCTCTACATTTTTCTTTTTTAAAAAATTTTTAGGAAATATATGATGATCTTCAAGGTCATTAAAAGCAAGACTCTCAGGTTTATAAAAATCAACTGCTCCGTTCTTAAAAATTAAATTAAAAACTCCTTTATATTTCGAGCTTCCCCTTCTTTTTACGTTACGCAAATTGAAGGTTTCCTTTGATAATTGCATGAAAAACTGTTCAACAACTTCTGGAATTTTACTATTATCCTCAAACCATTCAGAAACTTCCCTAAAATCTTTCATCATCATACTCTCAGTTGCTCCAGAATATCTTTCAGTAAACACTGCACTCCAATACCACAGACTTATTTTTTCTATGTCAATGTAATTATATTTCAAATAAAAAGCAGTAAGAAGAGTAATTAAAGGATTATAAGGTAACCACTTTCGTACATCCGCCACTCCAAAATTACTTATCTGATACAAGTTTGATAAAACTTTATTTTCAACTATATCAACCACTTTTTCCCAATTTTCTTTATTTAGTAAATCTTTATCAACTTTTACAAGATCTCTAGATTTTATACTTTTACCTTTCGATAATACAAGTGCCTGTATAAATGAAAATGGAACATTAGTATTATCAACCCTTAAAGCATATCTTCTTATATTTGGTTTCTTCTCAAATACCATCTCCCATTCTTCTCTCAATTTTATGAATTTGTAAAAACGGGCTGTAAGAAGATCATAAGTAGACAGTTTAATACCCGTTTTATTTATTCTTTCAAATAAGGTAGCTATTTCTTCTGGTTTTTCATTATACAAAAGGTTCAAAGAAAGCGTCATAACATCGTAATCAAGTAAATTGTTAATGTAACTGTCTATTTTCTTTAATTGTTTGTCATCAAGTACATTTTTTATTATCGAATATTTCAAATCAAGATATTTATCCTTATTTTTAAATATAGACATTGGAAGTATTTTATCATTCAACAACTTTTGGTAATCTAAAACTCCTTCATCATTAATGTAGGAAACATACTCTCTCCATTTTACAGACCAACTAAATACCGAGTTTTCTACATCATCATTTGCTAATTTATCTAAATCTATAAAAAACTCGTACGGTGTTTCTGTATATCGCAACGGAATTTTAGGAGAATAAACTGCATAAAACATTGCTGTAATTCTTTGTTGGCCATCTAAAACCAACATTGTTGGATTAACTTCAATATCTGGGTTAACTTCTTTTGCACCTTGAATGAAAATTGGCTTAAAAGGAACACTGCTTGGATTAGTATATAAGATCAAAAAAGTTCCAATAAACATATCTTCTAGTAATGACTTTATTAATTCTTCTATATCATTTCTTGCCCAAACAAAATTTCTTTGAAAATCTGGCAACATAAGCTGACCATTATAAGCCCATTTTAATAAATCAAGCAGTTTATTATGCCCCTGTTGAATTTTCATATAACTCCCCCTTCTTAATCTATTTCATCTTTTCAACAAAATTTAAAATATCATTTAAATATTCCTTTAAATATGGTAACTGTTCATATTCATTAACTACTATTTCCGTAGGAAGGTGATTAGTATAATGCCCAATATTACTCACATCTCTCACATTTAAGTTACTCGGCTTCATTTCTTTGATTTTTACTTTTGAATAAAAAACAACACTATTTTTTCGAGGAACTATTGAAAAGACCATCCTTTTTCCTTTAAAAATCCCAATATAAAGTTTCATAGGAGATATCTTTAGTTTCCTTTCTTTTGCAAAATTTAATATATCTTCTACAATATCAACAATTTTTTCAGGCTTATTGTCCAGATGGTATTCTATTGAATACATATTAAACTCTTTATCCAAACTTTCTTTTTCTTCAAATTCTATATACTCACTATCAGTAAATAATACTATTTCTTCACCTCTATCACTAACAAACCTTGATATCTCAACTTTTCTAATCTTTATATTAATAGCTTTTTCTATTTGAGATAAACCTATACTTAATTCTGGGCTTACTCTATCAATAACTAACAATATTTGCAAATCATCTATAGCATTATCTAAAATCTCATAAACTTCTTTCTCAGAATCTTTCCTAATTTTATTAAAAACAGCTTTGTTCTGTTTTATCTCCATATACAAAAAATTCCTTACCCCATTTAACTCTTCTAAAGTAGAACTTTGAATAAAAGAAATAAAATTACCTAATTGAGGCAAGATATGCTTGTTTATATTATGCCTTTCTAATTCTATTTCTGTAATATATAAAGTTGGAGTTGTTGAATTTTCCCAAACAAGTAGAAATCCATCTCCTATAGAATGTTTAAAATTTAGAAAACGTTTTGATTTTAATTGTTCTTTAAAGGAATCCAATACGATTTTTCTGCAATAATTTTTTGATAATATTTAGCGAATAGTTTTTCTAATTCTACTTCCTTTGTGTATTTATTTTTAAAATACTTTTCTTCATTTTTCAAAATCACTTGTCTCATTTTTTCACTCCTTTGACTCAAAACAATAAACTAAAAAACTTTACAGGGCTTTTTATAGATTACTTTTTATGTCTGATAACTTTTTTACTACATCCAAATGATTGCCTGATAAACAAAATATCTTTAATTTTCTACACTTTTCTTGTTCATCATTTTAAGTTTTTAAAACAAAGTTAGCATTTTAATTTTTTGACTCCAATCTTAATAAAAAATTATTAATTTTCTTAAACAGTCCTACAATAGGACTCTTTTGTACTAACTTGGTCCTGTCTTAGAACTGGTATACTACAAATTTCCTTAATCTTTTCTTATTCTATTTCTTTGTCAATGAATCAAATAAAATCAAAAACAATTAAATCAAGTTTCTATTAGTTGGTATTTTTAAAGAATTCTTTCTTGAACCATTCAATATTAACCTAAAAGCACGTTCATTTTTTCGCCTTGTAATTGTAAAACTTTCTTTTTCTGAAATAATAATTAATTTGATATCCTCAGGTTCAAGAATTGCAAGTTCACTTTTATTTAATTTTTCCATTCCAAGCACAAGTACTAATCTTAAGAGTTTATCATTTAAAAATTGTTTAATTTTTACTCTATCTTCTTTTGTTAGACTAAATGACCAACTTTTATAATCGGGATCTTTCGTTTTATTAGGTTTAGTTCTATATTTTATGAACAACAAAATATCCCCGCTATCCACCGAAAATTTATAAATTCTTCGTTCTTCACTACTTTCAATCAAAGTTGGAGTCAGCCCAGCATTAAAAAGCATTGAAAGTACACTTCCATAGTAAAAATCCGCAACCTTCAAATTTGCCATTTTACCCCCCTCAAAAGAATTTATTATGAACAAAGATCTTTTTCAATTTCTTTCATATACTCTCGTATCAAAACATTTTCTAACAATGTACTTCTTATTCCTTTCTTTTTTTCTAATAACCTCATAAAATACTCTTCTATAGTACCTTTATGTTTCATATTTGATTCTCTAAATACTGAATAAAAATGATAGACAAAAACTTCTTTTTCCTGGCCTATTCTATAAACCCTATCTGTTGCTTGTGATGTAATAGCAGGATTCCATTCTGGTGTATAATGAATCACATGATTTGCTTCTATTAAATTCAATCCCACACCACCAACTCTTGGATTAATAATTAATATTTGGGTGTTATTATTTTTAAAGTTTTTGATTATTTGTTCTCTTTTTTCAATTGAAACCTCCCCATTCAAAATTTCACATTTTACTTTAAGAAATTTTTCTAAAAAATCTTTAATTATTTGCTGTGTAATTATAAACTTTGTAAATATTAAAGCTTTTTCATTTTTGTTTATTATTTTTGAAATTAATTCGCCCAAATTTAAAAGTTTTCCGGAATATCTATAATAATCAGAATCACCAAACTTTTCATACGGAAAATCACACACTTGAAGTAGTTTTATTGCAAGCGCCAAAAATTTCCTACCGCTTCTGGATTTAAATTTCATATAAGTGTCAAAGTAAATATCTTGTTGTAAGTCTGTCAAGTACACTTTCACATAATCTTCTTTTTTAGGTGGGAAAGCAATTTCTACTTCGCTGTCTGATTTATTACGCCTTAAAAATACCGGATCAATAATTTGCATGATTTTTGCAGATTTCTTTTCTGCTTCAAAAGAAGAAGGAGCCTCGTTAATTACTCCATACTCTTTCCTAAAATCCTTCAATTTCCCTAAAAGACCTGGGACAGCAAAATCATATATATTCCAAAGTTCTTCTATCCGATTTTCTACAGGTGTTCCTGTTAAGGCTAAATTAAATTCTGATTTTAATGATTTTATGAATCTTGAAGTTTTTGAGTTTACATTTTTATATCTTTGAGCTTCATCGGTAATCACTAATTTCCAATCTTTTTCAAGTATTAATGGATTATTTAAAATGACCTCATAATTTGTAATTATAATATCTTTATCGATATATCTATAAAGCTCTGGCGAAAACCTTTTTATTTCGTTTCGCCAATTTTCCTTTAATGTTACTGGTGAAACAATTAAAACAGGAAAAAGATTTTTATTCTCATATAGCCAGGTCATAAAAGCAATTGACTGTGCAGTTTTCCCCAAACCCATATCATCTGCAAGCAAAAAGCCTTTAAAACCTTCTAAATATGCATTGATAATTTTTTTTACACCAGTTTCTTGGAAAGCTTTTAGTTTTCCAACAAAGTATTTTAAATTTAATTTTCTATCAAGTTTTTCACGAGTTTCTGAATATACCTTGCTATACTCTAATTCATCAATATTTTCTTTTATGACTATGTCCAGCTTTACTTTTGTTCCCACGTCTTGTTCTTTTTCTGATTCTAGTTTTTCTACATCTTCCAAATAGGCTCTCAGATGATCAATATTTTCTACCATTATCCAAGAGTCTTTATAAAAAACAAACTTTCTACCTTCACGTTTTGCCTTATCAATTAAGTCTCTAAGTTCTTCAGTTATTTCCAAATCATGAGTTCCTCCAGAAACCAAATCATGAAAATTTATTATTTTATAATCTATAATTCCGGATAAATCTCCCTTTCTGGAAACCAAAGGTATTTTTCTTTTTTCAAAAGTAAGAAATTTTACCCTATCGGAAAGTTTTTCTACGATATCTTCTGAAAAATTTTCAAGATAATCTTTATAAAACTCCTCTATGTTTGACTGATCTATTTTTATCTGCCTTGTAGTTTTATCTCTATACTTTTCTAATGTTAATAAATCATTCCTTATGTCTTCTTTTAAAAAGTAGGTCTTCCTTTTTCCAGAATAACTCCCCGACTTTACTAATACTCTTTTGTTTGGAATACCGTAAAAAATATAATCAATATATATCGACCCATCTTTTGGCATTACTTTTAATTGATAATCCTTAATAAACTCTACTTCCTTATTAAGAAAAATTTTAAAATCATATTTGTCTTTTAAAAGAAAAACTTGAGATAATTTTTGAGAAGGTTTTAAATGTGGACGACTAATAGTCTTAATTAA
This sequence comes from Thermosipho sp. 1244, assembly GCF_018588215.1. Classification (NCBI taxonomy): domain Bacteria; kingdom Thermotogati; phylum Thermotogota; class Thermotogae; order Thermotogales; family Fervidobacteriaceae; genus Thermosipho; species Thermosipho sp. 1244. The sequence goes on along the minus strand of NZ_LNGA01000034.1, from coordinate 3,011 downwards.
TTGGTAAAATTCTTTGTTTAGAAAAAGTAAAAGCTTTTTATCTTTTGATACTAAAAACCTTCCCAAGAGCTTTAATTCCTTTTCGCCATAGTAAAATTTTAAGTTTTTCAAATTTATCTCAACAATGGAAAAAAAATCAAGTTTTAAATTTTCGTAATCAAGCATGATGCCTATCTTTTCTAAAACAGAAGAATCTTCTTCATAAAGCAAGTCTAATAACTCGTAAGAAATGACATATTCTTTCTGTTTTTCTTTGAATACAAGTTCTAAAATCTTTTTAATTCCCCTATCAATCCACCCTAATCTAATTTCAAGTCCATTTTCTGTAATCTTGTATTTCATAAGCCCAACCTCTCTAATTGCTTCTCAAATGTTTCCTGCCAAAAACCTTGATGTAATAATCTTCCAATACATTTATACTTGTTCTTCAAATCAAACAACGTATCAACAACCCCTTTTGGGTATACATATGCCGCATTACCGACATCTTTAAACTCAACTATGTCATACTTATCAAAATACATTATAATCGCTTCAGTATTGTAGTACTTTTCTATTTTTATATCCCTTATTTTCTTAATATACTGCTTCCAAAATACTATTCTTTCATTATCTGAAACAAAAAATTGCTCAATATGTTCTTTGAGAAAATAGACCCGGATAATTTCTATTACCTCTTTTGAAAATCCAAGACTCAATAAAATTTTTTCTAACTCAGAAATTGTATTAAACTTTAAAAAATTCAGCTCAAGTAATTTATTCAAAAATCTATGATCAAAATTATCTTTAAAAAACATCACATGTCTTTCAAATATTTCGTAGATTAAATCTTTATAGTAAGGAAAGTAAAATCTTATCTCATCCAGTAATTTTAAAAGATTTTCTATTGTTCCTTCTTCACTAAAGTTAATATATGCACTATTAGTAATAGAAACAAAGTTTATAAAGACTCTACTTTCCACTTTTTTATAGTATTCGAAAATTCCTTTTGGTGATTTAGAGCTTTTTATTAAATGCATTAATCTTTTTTCAGGTTCTTTAGTATAGATTTTTGATAAGTCTTTATAGAAAAGTTTTATTAATTGAAATAATTCTCTATCAACTAGCAAGCTGTTTTGAAATTCTTTGTTTAAAATATCATGAAAAAACTCCTTTTTCTCCTTTATAAAATCCAAAATCTTTTCGTACAGCTCCTTCTCATTTTTTAGGATTTTTAAAATAATACTATATTGAGATTTAGGTATATTTTTAACCAAATATTTCAAACCAAAATTTCTAAAAATATACAATAGTTTCTCATACCTTGTCATATTATTTCTATTTTTCAATTTCTCAACATAATCACTCAATTTCTTTGAAATGGCTCTAAGTTTTAAAGGTTTAAAATCAAATTCATAATGAACCACTCTGTAAAACCTCCAGAATTTTATTTATCATGTCTTGATCTTTTAATGTAAATTTAATTTCTACTCTCCTGCTTCTTTTATAATCAATTTTTCCGTTTTCTATAATCGGTTCATTATAGCCTCGTCCAGATATTTCCAATTTTTTAAAAAAATTTTTATTATATGGTATCTCACTCGAAATACTCTTCAAAAATTCAAAAACCGCAAAAGCCCTTTTTAAAGATAAATCCATGTTGTATTCATACCCGCCCGTTGGGTCAGTATGACCTTCAATAATAATCGAGCCTATATAATCTTCATATTCGGGCTTTAAAATTACCCCGAGATAAGTTTTAACAACTTCTCGCAATAAATTTTTTCCAGAGTTTGAAAGAATATAATCGTTATAATCAAATAATATATCATTATTCATTATTATTGCACCACTTGTTGGATCAACCTGAATTTCAAGATTAGATTTTTTGAAAGCCAAAACTAAATCCTCAACTATTTTTGCCTTAATTCCAATTATTTCTTTTAATCTATCTTCTTTCTGTTGAAAAGCGTAAATATATTGAAGCAAAACAAGCGATAAAAGTAATACAAATATTAATAACAATATCGAAAAAAGATCTGAATAGGAAATCCACGGATTAAATTTTCTTTTCAAAGTATCACCCAGCTTCTTCATCAAAATTCATAATTCTTAAATGTTTTCTCTATAAAATTCTTATATTCATCAAGTGAGTCTTGGAAGCTTTCTTTGATGTTTTCTATTTTGTCTGTATAAGAACTTAAAGAATCTTCAAAAATTTGTATTGCATCCTCCAGGTGTATAGAAATTTCTCTGAACTTTTCAACAAAATTTGCAATCAAAGAGTCGATTTCTTTGAATGCTTCTTCATATCTCAATTTTAAATCATTTGGGATTGTTTCAGAAACAGTTAGAAGATGTTCAATTAAAGAATTAAAATTACTCGAAATTTCATCTAATCTTTCAGTGATATTATTCATAATTTCTTGGTTTGAGGATATATCTTCCAATTTTTTGGAAGTAATTTCCAAACTCCTCACCAATGTTTCTATTATACCTTTGTTACTCTTTAAGAATTCTACTGTCTGATCAAATAGTTCTTCCGATTGCTTTAAAATATTTTCTCTTCTCAAGAGTACTTCATTAAACTGTTTAAATGATTCTAATTGTTTTTCAGTTTCATCTGAAACTTGCGAAATAATAAAATTTAATCGTGCTAACTCTTCTGAAATATTTTTTACAACTTTTTCAGATACTTCACTTATTGTATTTGAATATTCAACAATTTCTTGTGAGGCTGTTTTTGACACTTCCTCAAATGGTTGCGAAAGAATTTCTCTTAATTCATTACTTATTGTACGTATTTCATCCAAAAATCTATTCTTCTTTTTTTCTTCTAATTTTGCTAGTTCGATAAATAATTTTTTATTCATAAAATGAGAAGTTATCGAAAAAATAATTCCCGCAATTGATGAAATAAAAGCAGTTCTCATAGAAGACAGTAATCCATTTATTCCTAATTTCAATGTTTCTTCATTTTCAAATCTTAAATTAGTTATCCCAACAACTATCCCCAAAAATGTCCCCAAAAT
>NZ_LNGA01000033.1:23851-63234 GCF_018588215.1 Thermosipho sp. 1244 | reverse complement strand
CAATTATAGTTGTTAAAATTGGGAATAGTACCCTCTCTACCTTGGTTACCTTCCTCGGTGGTTTCATTTTTATTCTTCTTTCTTCTTTTGTTGTCATCAATTTTGAAACCAACGGTTGAAGTACGGGAATCAACGCAATGTATGAATATGCAGAAATTGCAATTATAGATAACAATTCAGGCGCAAATTTTGAGGTTATAAAAATTGAAGTAGGCCCATCTGCTCCACCAATAATACCTATCGATGCCGCTTGTTTTAAAGTAAAACCAAACACCCTTGCCAAAAGAAAGGTGATAAATATCCCCATCTGAGCCGCTCCACCAAGAAAAATTGTAATAGGATACGAAAGCATAAAGGAAAAATCAGTCAACGCCCCAATTCCAAGAAAAATCAGCGGAGGATAGATTCCAAGCACTAATCCCTGTTGTATATACCACAAAACACCACCTGGTGAATACTGAGAAGGAGGATTTAATATGCCAGTAATATCTGGAGGTATATTTGCTAAAATAATTCCAAATGCTATAGGTATCAAAAGAAGTGGTTCTGCGTCTTTCTCTATGGCAATATAAATCAGCAGTCCGGCAATCCCGAACATTATCAAATTTCCATAACTAATATGCATAAAAGCTGTACTTTGAAAAAAAGATAATAATGATTCCAGCAACTCAAACTCCTCCTTTATTAGCAAATCTATTCTAATTATATATCACTATTTATAATATGAAAAGAAAAATTACTACGTATTTCAAGCAATTAAACCTTATTTTTTTTAATAGCATCTTTTAAACTTAATAATATATAGTAATACGTTAATTCATAGTTATAATTGGAAACTTTTGAAGATGCTATTCTCGAAAACTCCCTTGCAATCGTATAATCCAAACTATATTCTTCGCAAATCCACAGTGCAACTTTTGCAATAGCCTTTAAAATTTTAAAATTTTTTACTTCCAACAATTCCATTACTAACATATTCAAAGTTTTGCTATCTTTTAATGCCTCTTTCACCTTAATATAAAAGGTATAATATGTATTAACATTCAGTTGTTCTGTAATCTTTTCTTCTACAAAATCCTTATTTTTTATTTTTTCAAATTCTTCTGGAAATTCCAAGTATAATTTTTTTTGTATGAACTCTTCAAGTTCTTTTATTTTATCTTTTGGAAAATTTAAAACAAATTTTTGAAGCCTACTTCTAATAGTTGGATAAAGTGAATTCCAACTTGTAGTAACTAATATTATTAACGCATATTTTGGTGGTTCTTCCAACGTTTTTAAAATGGAATTTTCTGCTCCAGGAAGCATTTTCTCTGCATTAAACAACACGACTATTTTCTTTCCACTTTCAACGGAAAACGACAAAAAATCTTGTATTCGTCTTATATCATCTATCTTTATATTTTCCTGATCTACAATATAATATCTTTGTATATCATTATTTGTGATTTTGTATACCAAATTTTCTACATAACTTTTTAAATAATTTTTATTGTCTCCAACAATAGCAATTGAAACCCCAGAATATTCCTCCAATACTTTATCTATATTCACGTTTCCACCTCGTTAATATACATATCTACAACTTCTAAAACATTATTACTATCCTTAACAATAATTCCTTTATCCATAAAAATTGCCCTATTAGAAAATTCCAAAAACACCTCCGGATTATGAGTGGCAACTATTATACCCATACCCATTTTTTTTAAATCAAATATAAGTTCTTTTAAAACTTGCCTATCATTTTTATCCAACATTGAAAGTGGTTCATCTAATAGCAGATATTCAGGTTCCATAACAAGTATTGATGAAATCGCAAGTTTTTGTTTTTGTCCTCCTGATAAATTGTGAGGTTCCATATGTTTAAAATCGTATAACCCCGTAATTTTTAAAACCTTTTGTGCCCTTTTTCTTATTTCTTCCCTATCAAGTCCGAGGTTCTCAAGTCCAAAAATAACATCTTCCCAAACTGTACTACCAATAATTTGAGTTTCAGGATTTTGAAAAACATATCCCGTAACAAAATAATGCGGATGATTTCCTTCAACAATTATCTCTCCAGAGTAATTCACCAATCCTGAAAGTGCTTTAAGAAAAGTGGATTTTCCACTACCGTTATAGCCCAAAAGCAATACAAACTCATCTTTACTAAATTTTGTATCTATCTTTCCCAAGACTCTTTTATTTCCATAAAAAACTTCAAGATTCTTTACAATTATATTATCATCTCCAATTTATCTCCTGCATTAAACTTTAGTATGTCTGCCGCTCTAGATTGATTTGCCGCAATTTCAACAAAACCTGTGCTATCATTATGTACTAATAACCCTCCAATATCAACTTCTGCATAATACCTCAAAATGGGTAATTCTATCCATTTTCTTCTAAAAAATAACTTGATCTTTTCCTTTTCTTTTATCCATTCAAATGGTATATTAGTCTCTATATTACCAAACTTATCAATATACGCAACTTCTCCTGATATTTTATTTTCGATTTTCTTTGCCTTTAAATACGGCAAGGTTGCGTAGTTAAATAATTGACTACCAAGCTCTTTAAAAAAACCCTTTGTAATATACGCTGCAACGGGCGAAAAAATATCCCTGCCATGAAAAGTACTTGATTTGCTATAATGATATCTTTGGTTATTTAATTCCCTTATCTCTAAAGGTTTTTCTCTTTCAAAAACTAAAGTAAACAATCCATTATCCGGTCCAACAAAATAATAATTTTCCGTTTTAACGGCTATTGCCTTTCTTGCACTCCCTACACCGTAATCCACTACACACAAAAAAACCGTTCCTTTGGGAAAATGCATAAAAGAACGCGAGAGGACATACATCGCCTCCCGCACATTAAACGCAGTTATCTGATGGGTTAAATCCACAATTTCTTCGTCTACTATTTGCTTAATTACTCCTTTACAAATTCCAACATAATGTGAATTTCCCCAATCAGTCATAAATACTATCATAATTATCACCTTAATAAAACAATTTTGTTAATTCTCTTAGATAAAAATCCACAGGTCTATAATTTATAATCGTTTCAGAATACGGTATTTCCGTAATAGAAAATCCTTTTACACCAACTGCATGATATACTTTTCCAATCTTTATCATCTCTATAGCATGCGCAGCCATTTGTGTTGCAATAATTCTATCCATTGCACTTGGAGAACCACCTCGTTGTAAATATCCCAAATTTGTATATCTCCATTCAATTCCAAAATCTTCTAACTGTTTTTCTATATACCTTCCAATAACAATAGACGAACCTTCTTCAGGTGAAAATCTACATTCCTTCTTAATATCTTCAGGAATTTCCACACCAGATTCGATAACTATTAATGAAAATCTCTTTTTCCCTTCATATCTCCTTTTTATAATATCAATCATTTCATTGAAATTGGTCTTTTCAGCAGAAGAAATAATATAATCAGCCCCACCTGCCAATCCACCGATAACTGCTATCCAACCACTTGGTTTTCCCATTGTTTCAACAATCATAACCCTGTGATGCGACTCAGCAGTTGAATGCAAAACATCAAGCGCATTTTTTACATTTTCAACTGCGGTAAAAAAACCTATGGAAAAGTCTGTAAAAGAAAGATCATTATCAATAGTAGCCGGAATTACAATAGATGGTACACCTACATTCATCAAATTTATAGCTGATTTTGCTGCAAGTCTACCACCAATAATTATCAATGCAGAAATACCGTATTGTTCTACCTTACTCTTAATTTTTCCAATTTCGTTATTCTCTGGTACATACAAAGAAGTACCTAACATTGTTCCACCTTGATGCAAAACATTGGAAACATTGCCCCTTAATAAAACATCCAAATCATCCCTTAAAAAACCCTCAAAACCATCTTTTATACCCATTACTTCAACATTTAAATCCAATCCTTTCACAACAGCAGCACGTATAGCCGCGTTAATCCCAGGAGAATCATTTCCAACACATAATACTCCCACTCTTTTCATATTATAACCCCCTTACAATTGTCATTAAGACTATAGAGGTAATTGCCATCAATTTAATCAAAATATTGATAGAAGGCCCAGAAGTATCTTTGTATGGATCTCCTACTGTATCACCAACGACTGTTGCCTTATGCGCAAAAGAACCCTTTCCTCCAAAATTTCCCTCTTCAACAAATTTTTTTGCATTATCCCAAGCTCCACCTGAATTTGCCATAAATATTGCAAGCATTACACCAGACACGGTTGCACCGATCAAAAGACCACCAACTCCAATCGCTCCAAAAGAAATATAAATCAAAACAGGTGATAACACCGCAAGCACAGCTGGTAAAACCATTCTTTTCAAAGCACCTTTTGTGGCAATTTGAATACATCTTTGATAATCTGGATCTTGCGATCCCGTCAAAATACCCGGAATTTCCTTAATTTGCCTTCTTATTTCTTTAACCATATCATCTGCCGCATCACCAACTGCATGCATGGTCAATGCAGAGAAGAAAAACGGAAGCATACCACCGATAAGTGCCCCTAAAAATAAATACGGATTACTCAAATTTACAGAGGAAATTTCAGATAATTCACTAAAATTAGCAAATAAAGCCAAAGCAGTTAACGCGGCAGAGCCTATTGCAAAACCCTTTCCCATAGCAGCTGTAGTATTTCCCACTGCATCCAATGAGTCGGTAATTTCTCTTACGCTTGGATCTAATCCCGCCATTTGCGCAATACCACCTGCATTATCAGCAATTGGACCATATGCATCAACTGATAAACTAATTCCCAAAGTTGAAAGCATACCAACTCCTGCAAGTGCTACACCAAATAATCCTAAAATTTTATAAGCCAGAATAACTGCAACGGCAATTAATAATGTGATTATAAATGTTGATTCCATTCCCAAAGCTGTACCACTTATTATAACGTTAGCAGGTCCCATCATACCAGTCTTTGCAAGTTTTTGTACCTTCTTACCAGAAGTATACCATTCTGTTATAATTCCAATTAACAATCCTACTATTACGCCAAAAAACACCACAAAAAATAATTCTAGCCATTTAATATATACGCTGTAAACAAAAGTCATCGATAAAGTTAAAATTCCGGAAAAAATCGTACCAACTCTCAAAGTTTTTGCAGGATTATCTGACTTTTCAGCCTTCAATAATGTATAGATTATTCCAATAATTGAAGAAATTAATCCAAAAATCACAACAAATACCACTGATAAAAATCCTTTTTCTTTAAAGAAGAGATTTCCCAATACAATCGCAGAGAAAATTGAACCTACATACGATTCGTACAAGTCTGCACCCATTCCTGCAACGTCACCCACATTATCTCCAACGTTATCCGCGATTACAGCAGGGTTTCTCGGATCATCTTCTGGAAGATTGGCTTCTGTTTTTCCAACAATATCTGCTCCAACATCCGCAGCTTTTGTATAAATTCCCCCTCCAACCCTTGCAAATAACGCAACAAAAGATGCGCCAAGCGAATAGTAACTTATTAACTCTATATCCCTAGTAACATAATAGGTTATAGCAAGACCTAAAATTCCCAAAGTGGATACAGTTAGCCCCATAACTGCACCACCTGAGAACGATATTTTCAAAGCTTTTCCTAAACCTTCTGCTGCAGCCCATGCAGTCCTTGCATTTGCCCTAGTAGCTATAGACATCCCAAAATATCCAGCAGCTACTGAAAAAAGAGCACCAACAAGCAAAGAAACGCTCGCCTTATACCCCATAAGAAACAAAAACAAAATTGAAAGGGCAAAAATTACCGGGAAAAACACCTTATACTCTTGGAGCAAAAAAGATTTTGCACCTTTTTGTATAATATTAGATAATTGAGTGGTTTTTTCATTACCAGATGAATACTCTAATATTCTAAAAGATAGAAAAATAATAAATCCAAGAGAAATAAACCCCAAATACAAAAAGTAGGCCAAAATATCACCCCTTCAGAGAAAATTGAGGGCCTTTTCGCCCTCATTTTATCTTTTTATCCACTTTATAACTACAGGACTTGCTATATAAAGTGATGAATAAGTTCCAACTATAGTACCTATAGTCATTCCAAATGCAAAAGGTTTAATGCTATTTCCAGAGAATAGCAGTAAAACAAATATGACTATAAACGTGGTGAGTGATGTATTTATAGTCCTTTTAATAACCTGATTTATACTGTCGTTAACTATATTTTCTATACTTTTTCCTCTAGCTCTCTTTAAATTCTCTCTTATCCTATCGTATACAACAATTGTATCGTTAAGTGAATAACCTATAAGCGTCAAAACAGCCGCAATTGCCGCAACATTAAGTTCGTAATTAAAAAATGAGAAGAATCCCAATGTGATTATAACATCGTGGATAAGTGCAACAATCGCACCTACTCCAAATACAAATTGGAACCTCAAAGTTATGTACAATAAGATTGCAAGTAAAGTAAATACAACTGCCTTCCAGGTTAGATTTTTAATTTCTTTAGCTGCATAACCACTGGTTTCGTTAAATCCAATTACATTTGCAACCTTCCCTTTTTCTTTAAATGCTTCAACAATTTTTTTACTAACCATATCTTTTTCTTCTCCAGAATAAACTCTCAACTTTCCTTTTTCATCAAGTGGGGAAACAACTATGGAAAATTTCGTTATATCTTTTGGATCATCAATACTCCTTATTTGAGTTACCCTTGCATTTTCAAACTCTGGTGCCAGGTTTTTTATTACATTTCTCACATATGCCTCATCTACAACATCGTTAACACTCAAGATAATCTCCGAACCACCCAGAAATTCTACACCAAGGTAAAATCCTTTAGTAAATATACTCACAAGAGATGCCGCAACCAAAATTATAGAAAGTATTATAAAAACATTCTTTTTTCCAACAAAATCTATCATGCCCTGGCACCTCCTTTGCCAACACTTTTAACCTTAATCCCACCGGAAAATAGTTCTAAGAAAAATCTCGAGACTACCAAATTAACAAACAAACTACCTAAAACACCTATAATTAAAGTAATGGCAAAACCTTTTACAGTACCTGTACCAAAATAATAAAGGAAAAGTCCAGCAATTATCGTTGTAAGATTTGCATCAAAGAGTGTAATAAATGATTTTGAAAAGGCTGTCGAAATTGCAGCTTTTACTGAACTTCCCTTTCTTAATTCTTCCTTTATTCTTTCATAAATTATTATATTTCCATCAACAGTTGTACCAATAGTCAAAATAATACCTGCTATACCAGGTAACGTTAAAATTGAACCAGTTGCCGCCAAAATTCCAAGCAATAAGAATGTATTATACAATAATGCAATATCTGCAACGATTCCCATAACTCCATAAAATATTATCATATACACAAGAACAATAACAACACCAACTATACCTGCTTTTATTGACGCCTCAATTATATCTTTTCCAAGCAAAGGCGCAACCCATCCGGATGAAACCTTCTCTAACCTTGCTGGAAGAGCTCCACTCTTTAAAATTGCAGCCAATTGTTTCGCCTCATCCAATGTAAAGTTTCCCTTAATTAACGCACTACCATCTGTTATCTTTGCAGTAACAAATCCCGCAAACTGCACTCTATTATCCAAAACAATTGCTAATCTCTTTTTTAATGCTTGTTTATATGCAATTCCTCCTTGATTAAGTAATTCTTCTGGTACATAAAGTTTTTCTGTTATTCTCTTAAATACATCCACATAAGCTTTATCCATCTTAAATGTTACAACATAACCAGCTACATTATTTCTGTCAACTTGTGGTATTGCCTCAACAATCTTTGGTGAAACAAGTTTTAAACTGGAAATATTAGCAATCTCTTTTTTGACAAGGTACCACTTCTTACCTTCCCTATCAAGCAACCACTCTGCTTTTTCCCTTTTGGCTTCGTTTGTTAATTCTGGATCTATTTTTGGATTTGTGGTTGTCTCATCAACTACTTGACCAAACCAAAGTATACCAGTAGAACCGATTAGTTGTTCTGCTCTAGCGGTATCTGTAGCCCCTGGAATTTCAACAATAATAAATGTGTTTTCTTCTCTAAACGTCTGTTTAACCACAGCTTCGGTATAATTTGCCATATCAAGTCTATTTCTTAAAACAGTCCAGACATCTTCCGCAATCTGTGATGGATTTTCTACAGATTTGTCGATATCAACTTTGTATTCAATTCTTGCTCCTCCACTAATATCAAGTCCTAATCTTATTCTATTAAATAAACTTGCAAATCCTCTATATCCATTTGAAGTAGGCCAAAGTAAGGATAAAAAAGCAAGTGCAATAACTACCAATGTTATTACGCCTCTGACTTTATTTTCTTTCATTTAAATACCTCCCCTTGGTTTATTATTCCTCCTTGTTTTTTATTACCTTTGCTACATAAACCTTTGCAATCTCAAGTTCAGTTGTATTGTTACTTTTTATTTTTAGTGTATCTTTTTTTACATCTATAACCTTTCCTACAATACCGCCAGAGGTAATAACAGTATCTCCCCTCTTAATTTCAGAAATCATTTGTTTAAATTGTTTTTCCCTCTTTTTTTGAGGTAAAATCACCAAAAAATACATCATTACAAAGAAAATAAGTAAAAGAAATAACATTTGAAAAAGTCCACTCGCCGCACTTGGAGCAGCCGCTGCTCCCGGATTGGACACTCCAGCAGATGGATCAGGTACACCTGAATAAACAAAATTTGACATAAAAACACCTCCTATATTTTAAAAATTTATTCTTTCTGCAGCTTTAACAAGATGCTCCATTAATAATACAGTTGTAATTTTTCCCACACCTCCAGGCACAGGTGTAACTTTCGCAATATCGGAAACTTCCTTAGCAACATCCCCCACAATACCATTCTCCATAACATTTATTCCCACATCTATAACCACGGCATTTTCCTTAACCATTTCTTTGATTATGAGTTCAGGCCTTCCCGCAGCAGCAACTACAATATCTGCCTTCTTTGTAAATTCTGAAAGATTTTTCGTTTTTGTATGACAGACAGTCACCGTAGCACTTCTATCACGCCTCAACAACATTAAAGACAGTGGTTTTCCAACCGTATTACTTCTTCCCACAATTACTACATTTTTTCCAATAATTTCCGTATAACTTTCCAAAATCTTTATCACTGCTTCAGCTGTACATGGTGCAAAAAACTCTTCTCCATATGCAAGCATCCCCAAATTATACGGATGTCTACCTTCTATATCTTTTCTCGGATCCAAATTTTCAAAAACTTCCATTTCATCAACATCAGGCAGTGGATGCGTTACAAATATACCATCTATTTCTTCATCATCTGAAAAACTTCTCAGCAATTTAATAACGTGCTGTGGTGTTTTTCCCTCTATAATCTCATAATCCAATCCAAACCGCTTAGCAGATTTCTCTTGACTTCTCAAATAACTTATGGTAGATGAATCAGGTTTGTATGTAACTACAACAAGTTTTGGCTCTCTTCTTAACTTTTCAATCCTTTTTAAAAGCTCACTTCTAATTTGTGTATATAAAGGTTTTACGTCAATATACATCAAAATCCCCCTTTTAAAATTTTTTAATTGGCTTTATCCCCTTTGAATATAATATCCCACAAGCTTCAAACATCCCCATTTTGGTTCTCAAAAGTCTAACGCCATTTAATTGAGCAACTCTTATCGTTTCAGGCATTATTTCTCTATTTCTAACTATTATAACAGCCGGAATTCCAACCACGCCGGCAGTTCTAACACATTGTGGAGTGGCAAGACCTGTAATTAAAAGCGATCCTTCCTCACCAAAGGCCAATACATCGCTCATCAAGTCAGATGCAGCAACTTTCTCGATTTCAATTTCCAAATCACCATTTACTAGCACTTCTGCATTTAAAAGTTGAGCAATTTCTGATAATTTCACAATTCCACCCCTTTTAAAATATCTCCTCTATAATTAAATTTCAAAAACGCCTCAAATGTCCATGGACATTTTTCCTTAAATATCTCTGCAATCTTTATTGCATATTGCTGTATTTCAAATTGTGCATGAGAATCTGCACGTAAATTTAAAAAATTCATCAAGCTCCTTGCATTAACAGTCCAATAAAATTGCGTATAAGATGACATTGGAAGAACTATCCTAGCCATTTCCCTTGCAACTCCTATTTTTAGTAGCTCTTTATACGCTCTATAAGAATCTTCTATCGCTTTACTTATTAATTCAAGCGCCATATTTTTTAAATCCTCATCTTCAACCTTTACCGCTTTTTGTTTATCTTCCTTTACGTTTTTTCTTATGTGATTTGGTATATAAAATTCATCTTTTAGCTCTGTATATCTTAAACTTGCTTCGTTAAAAGACCCTATTCTATGTCTAAACCACTGTCTTGCAACAAAAATAGGAGTTTTTACATGAAATGTGAAAACAATATGCTCAAAAGGAGTCTCATGTTTATGCTCCATTAGATAAAAAATCAATTTTTTATCCTTATCAGGTGTTTTAATCCCCTTACCATATGAAACACGTGCGGCCTTTACAGCGGAATAATCATCACCCAAAATATCAACTAATCTCAAAAATCCTTTATCTAGTACTTTATATTCCAAAAAGAGGCACCCCCATTTTCTTAATTATTATTCTATATCTTTCTTCATCTATAATACCACTTTTATACCATTCTTCAAGTTCATCAATCTTTATTAAATTCACAACAGGTTTAAAAGTTAACCTATGTTCTGGAGTAAGTCCATATTTTTCTATTAAATCTATGTGCAATTTTGTAGGATAGCCTTTATGTCTTTCAAATAAATAATTTGAAAACCTCTTAGAATAGAAATTAAGTATTCTATCTCTAATGACCTTTGCAACAATTGAAGCGGCAGAAATTTCTTTTACAAGCAGATCACCTTTAATAATACATTTATACAGATATTTCAATTTTAAGTTTTTTCCGTCTACTAATACTAAATCGAAATCTACTTTTCTTCTTAACATATCAAGTGCCCTGTTCATTGCAAGCTCAGTTGCATGCAATATATTCAATTTATCAATCTCAGCAGGTGTTGCAATTCCGATACCAAAAAATGAATTTTTCAATATCTCAAAAAATAATTTTTCTCTACTTTTAGCGGTTAATTTCTTTGAATCGTTTATCCCTTCGACATCGTTAGTTAGAACAACGGCACCTGCAACAACAGGTCCAAATAGTGGACCTCTACCTGCTTCATCTACACCTGCAACTATCATATTATCGCTCCGTAAACTTTATCTACATAGTCTAAAAAATCTTTTACATCTTTACCGGTTATTATAAACAGCCAATTGTCTTTCCACCAAGCAACTATATCGATTGCCTTATACTTCATTTGAAAATATCCTCGATCAAATAAACTATATGTTAAATAATTTAATTTTAATGGACTACCAAACTGATTTTTAAATTTTTTCCAATTTTCTTTTGCACGCAACTTATCATTATACTTAAACACATAAAATGTACCATTAAATCCATCAAATATTCCATATAATCCCCTTCCAAGTTCTACACCATAAATCTCTTCAATTTCACCGATTGCAACAAGTGGATGTTCAAAACTATCTAAAATCAAAATCGCGCTTTTTTCTGAAAAACTTCCAGGTAAAGAAGGCGTTTTAAATAAAAAGCCACAACTTGAAATTAAAAGTACTAAAGAAATAATTAAAATCCAAAATTTTTTCATAATTCATATACCCTCCCCTAAAAGTCCAAATAATTCCAATGCTTTCTTTATTATATCACGTCGCATTGCAAGGTCAGCGTGAGATGCTTTAAAAAATACATTTAAATCCCCGTACGCACTTGCACTTACTGTTGGTACCATTCCATCATTTTCCAAAAAAACCGAATCTTTTGGGTATATGTTATCAATGACATACTTTAGGAAATAAAGTCCGGCAAAACTTGGTAAGTGTGTTTCAAGAATTTTGTCTAGATCTGCTACAGTAAAATCCAATTTTCCAACGAAATTTATCACTCTAATATTTTTAGGAATTCTTGGATAATTTCTTCCAAAAACCAAATACTTATAATTAGGTGCCACAATATATCCTTTAAATAAGTTAGCTAGAAACAGTGCATATTTTATTAATTCGAACCTTTCCCCAATATATAAATCAAAAAAAGATTGATCGAAAGCTACAATTTGTGCAAGTGGTGAACCCAAATGTGGTGTTCCAGCAAAAATCACACATTTTATCTTTTTTGCAAAGTGTTCATCTTGCAAAGCATATTTTAATAAAATTCCACCCATACTATGTGCATAGATAAAAAAACTGTCAAAGCCATCCGTTAAGTCTACTAATTCTTTTGAAATATTCTCAAGTGGTACATCTAAACTGGGATATAAAAAAAGGTAAAGTCCAACATTTTCAGGTACTTCTTCTTTAAAAACATTTATCATACCTTCTTTATAATAATCAATTTTTTCATCTACTTCTCTTGGTGAAATTCCATGGATAAGAATTATTTTCTTTTTTCCATCTTTTATCTTCAACAACTCAGGTTTAAAAGGCTTCCAATCTTTTTCCTCAACTTCATCATACTCAAAAAATGGTTTTATTTTTATATCCAAACTTCTAAAAACAACTATACCTTTAAACTTATACTCATACAAAGTAGACGAAAACAAAAAATATGATATTAAAATTAATAAAACAGATAATCTTTTCAATTTATTCCCCCTCAAAATATTTAAAAAGCATCTTTGAAAATTTATTTAAATCCATGTGATATACAAGATCAGCAAGCTCATCATATGAGGTACTATCCATATTAATTATAACCAAATTCCCTTGATTTTCTTTTATCAATAAAGGAAAAGAAGCAGCAGGATATACCTGCAAAGAACTTCCCATTACAAGTAATGTATTTGCTTCTTTCAAAAGACTATACGCATAATCGAGTTGTTTTACGTTTTCTCCAAAAAATACAATATCAGGTCTTATTATTCCACCACATTTACAGTAATACTTTTCAGGAAAAGAATATTTTCTTCCACAACTCTCACAATAAAATCTACTTGCATTCCCATGGATTTCAACTACATTTTTTGATCCTGCCTTAAAATGTAAATCATCTATATTTTGAGTAATAATACCTATTAAATATCCCAAATCTTCTAATCTTGCAAGTAATCTGTGTGAAATATTGTACTTTGCTTTATACATTTTAATAAATTCTTTCTTTACAAAGTCATAGAACTTTTCAGGATATCTTTTAAAAAATCCATAATCAAAGATTTCATGACCGTATCTTTCGTACAATCCATTTTTTCCCCTAAAATCCGGAATACCACTATTTGTACTTATTCCAGCTCCAGTTAACGCAAGCACATTCCCCTCTTTTATAATTTCAACTAATTCTTCGAGCATATTCCCACCACACAATCAAAATAAAAACAGGTATAACCACTGATTTAAAGAAAAAAACCACTAACAAGGCTAAACCTAAAACAATAATCTTTTGTTTATCCCATTTTTGTAATCTTACTATAGAATACAAAACTCCTAAAACAAGCCCTAGAATTGAAGCATAAATCCCGTTAAAAAGGGGAGAAAGTTCATTTGAATATTTTCCTACTAACGTACCGGCTAATACTATAACCAAAACCGGTGGAATCAAAACACCAAATACTGCAAATACGATTCCCCAAATCCCAAAAACTTCTTCACCTATTAAAATTGCCATATTAATTGCTATAGGGCCTGGCATAGATTGTGCAAGAGATAAAATTTTCCCAAATTTTTCATCATCCATATAATTCGAAAATTTTCTCTTAAAAATTGGAACCATAGCATAACCTCCGCCCAATGTTAAAGCGGAAGTAACAAAAAATTTTGTAAATATTTCCCAAAGTTTAGAATAATCCTTCTTCATTTTCATTCTCCAAACTTTCTAAAAACTCTCTATATTTTTTGTCTATTTGTTCTTTTTCATGTTTAAAATTAATAAGCTTTTTTCTAGCTATGGAAAGTAAATCAACGGCTTTACCATATAACTTTAAAGCAAGCTCTATATCAACATCATTTTGATGAAAATAATCTTTTATTCTTTCTATTTTTTCGATAAGATCGTTGAATTCCAATCGTTCCATATCTTCAATTTTTAAAGAGAGTATGTCCTCCATACAATTCCTCCTTTTTATTCTTTCTCTCATTAAACGCCTTTACGTTGATTTTTCCATCCTTAAGATAAAGTCCCAATTTTTCACCTATCTTTATTTGCCTTATACTACTTACTTTCTTTCCGTTTTTCAAAATGACCGCTCCACCAAAAAGTAGCGGGGCAAGTTCTTCTTTTTTTAACAATTCTTGAAAAATTACATTTATGCTAGATTCTGCACGGGAAATCTTTAATTCAAAATCTTTTTCAAGTAATTTTGCATAATTGAGCATATTACTTTCTTCATTTTTAAACTTACCATTCATTTTCTCAGAAATAAAATTGAGAACATCTTTTGAAATCCTACGCTTTGAAAACTCTATTTTATACTCTAGATGATTTTCTAAATTTTCATAATAATTATCCAACAAATAATTAATGTTTTCAAATCTAACTGTAATTGTTTTATTTATGTAATCTATAAGTTGGAAGTTCAATATATTATTAACATTTTTGAATAAATTCATCACCAACAATCTCAAATCATTCCAATTATTATCAACTCTCTTAATATTATCATCTATCTGCTTAGAAATTGCCCTTGCAACTTCTGTAGGCGTTGCAAACCTTTTCCATGCAACATAGTCTGGAATAGTAAAATCCCTTTCATGTCCTATTCCAGATAACACGGGGCAATATTCATTAAACTTTGCAATCTCAACGCCTAATATCAAATCATCAAAATACATTAAGTCACTCTTTGCCCCTCCACCCCTTGCAATTACAACTACATCATAATCAATATTAGATCTTTTTATTCTATTTAAAGCTAAAATTATTCCCGTTGCTGTTTGCGCACCTTGCATTGGTGATTCATATAAATGAACAATTGGTTGATAAAGATAGCTAACTTTTAAATTTTTCAAAAAATCCTCATATCCTGCGGCTGTACTTGAAGAAATAATTGCTATTTTCTTTATAGGCGGAAGTTCTGATAAATCGTGTTTTTCGAGCATAAGTAAATTTCTCATTTTAAGTTCTTTTAATATTTCTTTCCTTCTTTTCTCTATTTCAGATTCTCCAACAGGGGCAATAGTATCTGCAAAAAATGTAAAACTCATTCTATCTCTATAAAAAGACAATTTACCTTGGAAAATCCACTTTTTCCCCACTAGATCTTTTTCACTTTCTATCCCCAAAACTTTTAACATACGTGGATACAAAAATTTTAAAACAAAAACCGTAATCTCAATGTTTCTCATTCCTTTTTTTCCGGGATAGGTCTGAGAAACATCAATGTACAATCCTGTGTTATGTACATTTGCCCTTACAACATCCGCATAGAACCTAAACGTTTCCTGTGTAATACCAGTAGATTCTATCTTATTTACAACGTACTCGTTTAATTCTATCAAATCTTTAAATTCTTTCACTATTCCCACTCTTTTCCTTCGTATAAGTCTACTTTTAATGGGACTTTTAACTTAACAGAATTCTCCATTTTGTCTACTATTATTTCTTTTACTATTTCCAATTCCTCCTTTGGAACCTCAAAGACTAATTCGTCGTGAACTTGCAAAATCATCTTTGTTTTTAATTTTCTCCTCAAAAGTTCATTATGTATATTAATCATTGCAATCTTTATAATATCTGCTGCTGTGCCTTGAATTGGTGTATTTATCGCTATTCTTTCACCTTCTTGGCGAACATTTTTTGACCTTAGCTGTGAAATATATCTTTTTCTTCCAAACAAAGTCTTTACAAACCCATTCTTTTTCGCAAATTCCACTGTCTGTTTAATAAAATCAAAAACACCACTGTAATATTTAAAATAACTATCTATTATCTTTTTTGTCTCATTTACATTCAATCCTATTCTCTTTGACAAACCATACGGTGAAATACCGTATATTATCGCAAAATTTACCATTTTTCCCATTCTTCTCATATCTTCTGTTACCATTAATTCAGATATATTAAAGATATTTGCAGCGGTAATGGTGTGGATATCATAATTATTTTTAAATGCTTCAAGCAATCTTTTATCCCCACTCATGTGGGCCAAAATTCTCAATTCAATTTGTGAATAATCCGCTCCGACTATATACCAATCTTCAAATTGAGGCTTAACAGCTTTCCTAATTTCCCTGCCTTCTTCAGTCCTTGTGGGTAAATTTTGAAGATTAGGCTCTGAACTGCTCAATCTACCTGTTGCAGTTCCCGTTTGATGAAAGCTACTATGTACTCTCTTTGTAATATCATTAACAGAATTTGGTATTGAATCAATATAAGTACTCTTAAGCTTTTGATATTTTCTATGTTCCAGTAACAATTGCGCAATTTCATATTCCTTGGCAAGTTCTTCTAAAACCTCTGCATTTGTTGAATCTCTACCCGTTGAGGTCTTTTTAATAGATGGAAGTTTAAGTTTATCAAACAACACTTCTGCAACTTGCTTAGAAGAATTAATATTAAAACGCTCACCGGAAATCTCATAGATTCTTTCTTCTAATCTTCTCATCTTCTGTTCATATTTTTCGGATAATATTTTCAAATAATCCAAATCAAAATACACTCCATTTAATTCCATTTGAGCAAGTACATTTATAAGTGGCATTTCTATGTTGTAAAACAAATCTTTTACTTCTGATATATGTTTACTCAATATATGAAACAATCTAAATGTAATATCCGCATCTTCGCAAGAATACTCTGCAGCTTTTTCAATTGGAACAAATGAAAAATCATTCCCAAATAAGGGAACACTACCATCCACTAATTCGTCAAAGCTTATCATTTTATACCCCAAAAACTTTAAAGATAACTCTTCAAGATTGTACTTTCTTTCATCGGGATTTAAAAGATACGCAGCAACCATTGTATCAAAATATGGGGGATTGGGATCAATTCCAAAAAGTTTAAAAATCTTATAATCAAACTTTAAATTTTGACCTACTATATTAAATTCTCCATTTCCCAAAATTTCCTTTAAAAACTTTAATACATACTTTTTTTCAATATTTTTTCCATTGACATGTGAAACGGGGATATAATATGCTTTACCTTCCTTTGTAGCAACAGATATCCCTACAAGTTTTGCACTATATGGTTCAAGTGAAGTTGTTTCTGTATCAATGGAAAAAACTTTCATTTTCTTTATCTCATCTTGAAGTTTTTCAAGTTTTTTTAAATTATCCACTACAATATATTCCTTTTCAAATTCCTCTTGCAAATTAAGTTCTTTAATTATCGAAGAAAATTCAAAATTTTTCAAAACTTGTAAAAGTTTTTTTTGATTATACCCCTTATATACCAAATCCTCTGCTTTTAAATCCAAGGGCACGTCGTATATTAGTTCAACCAATTCTCTACTTAATGTTAAATTTTCCTTTGAATTTTCAAGCAATTTTTGTAACTTGTTGGTAAGTAATCTTTTATTTTTTATAACATTGTCCAAAGAACCATATTTTTTCAACAAAGATGTGGCAGTCTTTTTTCCTATTCCCTTAACACCTGGAATATTATCAATTTGATCTCCAACAAGAGAAAGATAATCTGCAAATTGATGTGGATAAATTCCGTACTTTTCATACACTTTACTTTTATCGTATAAAACTAAATCTGTAATTCCCCTTTCTATCCGCCAAACAAAGATCTTATCATCAACAAGCTGCAATAAATCTTTGTCGCCTGTTATTATATTTATCTGTTCAAAATCACCGTAAAATTTTTTTGCAAGTGTTGCGATAATATCATCCGCTTCGTATCCCATTAATTTTAATACTCTTAATCCAAAACTTTCCACAAATTCCTCTATATACGGAAGTTGTTCAATTATAAGCTTGGGGGTTTCAGGCCTATTTGCTTTGTACTCAATCAAAAGTTCCTTTCTTTTCTGACTTCCTCCTTTTGAATCCAAAACAAAAGCACAAGCATCTTTATTAATATTGATATGCTCTTTAAAAAACTTTATTAACATCTTTGCAATTCCGTATACTGCATTTGTATGCTTTCCTGTAGAAGTCTTTAAAGATTGATCTATTGCATAAAACGCCCTATAAACTAAACCTGTACCATCAAAGAGAAACAGATTTGCCATCTTTTTGCATCTCCCTGATCTCATGCAACGTATTTACAGCACGTCTCAAATGTGGTATAACGATTGATCCACCTACAATTAAAGCCACATCAAACACCTCAAAAAATTCCTCATCGCTTACTCCATGCTCTACACACCTAATCATATGATATGTTATACAATCATCACATCTTAACACCATAGAAGCAACTAATCCCAATAACTCTTTGGTTTTTTCATCTAACACACCTTTTTTGTAAACGTTTGTATCCAGATTAAAAAACCTTTTTGTATTCAAAGTACCATTTTCAAGTATTTTCTCATTCATCTTCTCTCTGAATTTTTTAAATTCCTCAAGATTCATATTATTCCTCCTTTAATTCATAAGTGAAAATAACTTCATCCCCATTGGAAAGTGGTTCTGTAAAATAAGCGCTTTTCCCATTTTTTAACAATTTATAATTTTTTATTCTCTTTAAATCAATCTTAAACTTGCTAAATATATCGGCTAAAATTATCCCCCCACCATCTTCAGAATAAGTTGTGTATATTTTATCACCATTTTTTATCTCATATTCTTTACTTACCAAAACACCATTTACTTCATACAAAAGCGTATCCTTTTCAATTACCTCTTCTTTTCCATTCAAGACTATCTTTACACTCTTTGTTTCACTCTGGGCAACATCCTTTATCTTCAAAGGAGTTATTTCAAAAACAATTTTAAGTGTTTCCCCAGGATCTACCTGATTTTTATCAGACAATTCCAATTCGTTTTTAAAAATCTTCACTTTACCAACTTTTTTCTCTTGATAAATATCATTATAAAAAAACTCTACTGTTGCAAGTTCCCTTTCAAGTTCAGCCCTTATATCTCTAACAAAAACTGGATTATACTCAATCTTGTCCCCATCTTTTAAAACAACATTCTCCTTTATAATTTCACCATTTAATGAAACAGATGGAAAATATTTCCTTTTTTTATCACCAAAATCCAAAATTATAGGTAAAACTACATCATAAAGACTATAGGATTTTTCACCTGTTTGTGATGGTTTACCAATAACTATTCTATCACCATGTTTTACTTTATCTCTTAATGTAGCACGTTTTCCATTAATATAAATGGGGGCGGGTTTTGGTAATTCACCTTTTAATATTTTCATCTTTCCATTAATTTCAAGAACAATAGATTCACTTGGTTTTCCCAAAAGATCAACCATCGAATATCCACATTGTAGAAGCACTTCGCTTAACATATGCCCACCGGAAAAACCAACCAATTGTATCGGTTCATCATTTACAAATACCTGTTCAAAAATAGTACCACTCTTTGTAAGTGCAGTATACGCAATTCCTAGCGGAGTTACAAATTCACTACCAACAACAATTCCCGTATTATCCAAAATATTCAAGTTTTTTGCATCTTTTAAAGATATATTATCAATTTCTATATCCAACTTTTCTGCAAGTTTTTCCACGAATCCTGGAACTTTTGCCCCACCACCAACAACCATTACTACTTGCGGCTTATCACCATTTAAGGTTAAAATCTCTTCAGTAATCTTTGTTGTAATATTATCAACCACCGGTCCAATTATTTCATTAAGTTTTTCTTTTGTAATTTCTTTTTCTTTATCTAAGATATTTCTATAAACTTTTTTATTTTCTTCTGGAGTATTTAACCAACGCTTTAAATTTTCCGCTGTGGAAAAATCTACAAGTAAAGCCTTTGTTATTGATTCTGTCATTTCATCTCCAGCAAGTGGCACCATTCCATATGCTATAATGGTTCCTTCTTTGGATATGGCAATATCACTAGTACCCGCTCCAACATCAACCAAAGCTATATTTAAAATTCTTAAATCTTCCGGTACAGTTATATTTATCGCAGCAATTGGCTCCAAAGTCATGTGCGTCATTGTAAGATCTACTTTTCTTAAAACTGACACCATTGCATCCACTACTTGTATCGGTAAAAAGGCCGTTACAACTTCTACTTTTGCATTCTTGCCTTTTAACCCCTTTATTTTTTTCAACCAATTTCCGTCTAATTCATATTTTATTACGGAATAACCCACACAATACATATTTTCCGCATCAATCTTTTGCACTGCGTTATCAACCGCAGAAAGTTCTAATCGCGTTATAAGCTCATCATCTATCTCACTAACGTGTGAAATATCCTCTTCATATTCACCAATAGCCGTGGTCAAAAATCTCCCCGCAAGTGCAACAGCTACTTTATCCAAAGTCACATTGTTTCTACTTTCAAGCTCTTCCTTTACTTTCTTAACCACCCTTGCAACTTTTTCCACATCGTGAATTTGTCCATCTAACATCGCACGATGTTCGTGTTCTTTTAATACTATATCGTGGACTATAACTTTCTCATCTTCTAATGAAGCTAACACACCTGCAATTTTTCTTGTGCCTACGTCCAAAGCAAAAACCAACCCTCACACCTCCACAACGGTAACTCCAACTCCACCTTCACTTGGCCTTCCAAAACGATAACTTTTTATCCTCTTGTCTTTTCTTAAAAAATTCCATATATTCGAAGCCAAGCTTCCAGTACCTTTTCCATGTACTATATATCCAGTCGAATAATCAGAGTATATAAGATCGTCAATAAACTTATCCACAAGTTCAATAGCTTCTTCCACAGTCTTTCCCCTTAAATCAATTTCATTTGAAGAAAGCACAGAAATACTTTGATATAAAATAGGTTCTTCATCTTTTTTAGGTGGCTCAACCTTTCTCAATTTTGATTTTTTTACCTCTATTTTTAATCCATTAAAATCTACAAGAATTTTCCCGTTTTGCCTTTTTTCAATTATCCTACCAACAGCCGTTCCATCTACCAATTTAACGTAATCCCCTTTGGTTATTTCCTGGGCTATATTTGGATACTTTAAACTTTCCAAAGTTTTATCCACCTGGGTAATATCCTTTTCCTTTTGTTCGAGCCTCTTTAATTTTTTCTTTATTAATTCTTCGCTATTTGTCTTGGTAGAAAACAATGCAGACTGGATCTCTCTTTTTGCCGTTCTAAATTCCCTATAAATATTCCTCAATTCCTTATCAAGTTCCTCTATTTTCTTTAACTTCAAAATATTGTATTTTTTTTCATACTCTGATTTTAATCTCTCGTATTCTTTTAATGTCTTTTCAAGAAGCTTCTTCTTTTCTTCTAGTTCACTCACTTTTAAATTCAAATGTTTAATTATATTTTCAATTTTTAAATGATCCTCAGATATATATCTCTTTGCTCTATCAATAATATCTTTATTCAATCCCAACCTTTCTGAAATTTCAAACGCATGTGATGCACCTGGAGTATTTAAAAGTAACCTGTAAGTTGGAGATAAAGTATTTATATCAAATTCCATTGACGCCGTCATAATATCATCACGTTCCATCGCAAATAACTTTACATTCGTAAGGTGAGTAGTAATAATAAATTTAATATTTTTTTCAAGTAAATGCTCTATAATTGCAATTGCAAGAGCACTACCTTCAAATGGATCAGTTCCCGAACCTAATTCATCTATAACCACCAAAGAATTTTCATCGGCATCTTTCAAGGCTTCTATTATTCTTACCATATGAGAAGAAAAAGTACTGAGGTTTTCCACAACATTTTGAGAATCACCTATATCTACAAACAACTTGAAATTTGGAATTCTTGTACCTATATCTGAAAGAATAGGAAAACCATGTTGGGACATGAATATAAACAGAGAAATAGTCTTCAAAGTAACAGTTTTACCACCAGTGTTTGGACCTGTAATTATCAATCCTTTTTTATCCTTAGGAATATCTATAGAAATTGGAACGACTTTATCTCTTGAAATTAATGGATGCCTTGCGTTTACTAACTTTAAATACGTACCTTCTGGCTTTACCACAATCCCATTATTTTTATACGCATACTTTGCACGAGCGAAAAGTGAATCAATATGCCCGACTATCTTTATATCGTTAATTAAATGTGCATATCTATCGTGAATTTTACTGGTTATTCCTCTCAATATTTTATTGATTTCTATCTTTTCTTCACTTCTTAATATCTCAATTTTATCATTTAAATGTATGAACTCCTGTGGTTCAAAAAACAATGAAACTCCAGTATTTGAAACTCCATGAACAATTCCTTTCAAATGTCCACGCGCTCCTGATTTAATTATAAACACATATCTTCCATTCCTAATCGTATACAACTGTTCCTGCAAATATCTACTATTTTTTGAAATAAATTTTTCAATCTTTTCTTTTATTTCTAAAGATAACCTTTTTTGCTCTTTTCTAATAACGGACAAGTTCTTAGATGCCTTATCCTTAAAATTTCCATCAGGTTCAAACACAGATTCAATTTCATTAATCAATGTATCATAATTTCCTAACTTTGATATATAGAAACTAACTTTATACCTTGTACTACTTATAGCTTCTTTCAAGCTATGCACAAGTAACATAAATTCCTTTATCTTAAATATTTCATACGGCTCAAGAATGGGATAATTTTTTGTTTTTTGCAACAAAGGTCTAATATCTTCAACTTTTTGAAAAACAGGTAACCCAAGGGTTACCTGTATATCAAACACCTCCTGAAGATACTCATACTCTTCGTTATTCACACATTCTTTTGAAATTTTTTCCAAGTGTTCTCTACCATACACAGAAAAAGTATATTCCAAAAACTGCTTAAAAACATCTTCCCAATCCAAAAAGCGTTCCATATCAAACTCCTTTAAAATGGTATACTGAGTGCAAAGTCTAAATTCAAAGAATTTTCAGGTTTAAGCTCAATTGAAACGTCCTTCCCCGTTTCAGTTTTCGAACCTGTATAGAATTGGATATTATAATATAACCTTCCGCTTAAATATATATTCTTACTTAAAACAAAATCACCTCTAATTCCGGGTTTTAAAGCAATCGAAGATATCACAATTTTGTTGTAATGCTCAAAGTTCACACTTTCAAAATCACTCAAAACTGTGCTACTCCCGGAAATTTTTTGGAATATCTCTTTTTGCAATAAAACTTCTCCCTGAAAACCAAGCTGTAATTTTTCCCCAACGTTAAACAAAGTAACACCAAATATCTTTACATTAAAGTCAAATCCCAATCCTCTAACCAAATATTCTTTATCCGGATCAAAATTTGCAAATAGGCTAAAACCATATGCCACTGGAGAATTGTGTTGAGGATCAACATTTTTTTCATATCCAAAAAACATAACAAAATTTTGTAATAAAGAATAATCAGTCATTAAATTAGTATCAGCTGGCTTTAAATATCTCAATCCTATCCAAGTCGATTGATTTAATGTAAAAGAAAAAATACTTAAAGACAATAACAATGCAAATATCATAACAATTCTTTTCATGCAACTCACCTCCAATTAATATTATATCACAAAAACTAAACTATAATAACGTACAAAAGCGCACTAACAGCCGCTGCAAATGGAACAGTAACAAACCAAGAAATTATAATATTTTTCAATATTCCAACATTAACAACTTCAATTCCTCTTGCAAATCCAACTCCTGAAACTGCACCTACCACAGTATGAGTGGTGGATATAGGCATACCAAATGTAGACGCAAGTAAAACTGTAGTAGCAGTTGCAAAATCAATGGAAAAACCACGTGTATTATTCAACTCTGTTATATCTTCACCAACTGTCTTCATAACTTTATAACCCAAAATTGCTACACCAAATGATATACCAATACCACCTAATGCGAGTATATACTTTGGAATTTCTATAACTCCAGTTGCATTTCCCGTTGTCAAAATTATATAAATCAATGCCAAAGGTCCTACAGCATTTGCAACATCATTTGCACCATGTGCAAAACTCACATAGCAAGAAGTTACAACCTGCGCTTTTTTAAAGACTTTTTCAACTAAATCATATTCTCTGCCTTCCCCACCAAATTTTCTTATATATAGAAAAGAAACAAAAAATACCAACATCCCAATGAAAATACCCACGTAATTTCCAAATACAGCACCTTTTTTCAAAGTTTTCACTACAAAAAGAAAAGCTATTGTATAAAACGCTCCACCTAAAAGTACTGGTGCAACAATTTTAGCGGCCTTTAATGGATTTTTTCTGTGTAAAATGCTCCATGATATAAATTTAAATATCACAAATGCTAAAGCACCACCAATAAGTGGTGAAATCACCCAGGTTGTTACTATCTTTAGTAAGGTAATCCAATTAACATAACCTACCCCTCCAGCAGCAAGTCCAAAACCAATCATTCCTCCTACAATTGAGTGGGTAGTTGAAACGGGCATTCCCCAGTAAGTTGCAATTAAAACCCAAATTGTAGCCGCAATAAGTGCGGAAAAAGCTCCCACTAAAATTTTATTTGGATCAGATATCATATTTAAATCAACTATACCTTTTGCAATGGTTTTAGTAACATGTGCACCAAATAAAAGTGCACCTAAAAATTCCAAAATAGCTGCTATAAAAACTGCTTGTTTAGGAGTAATTGCACGCGCTCCAACAGCTGTTGCCATACTATTTGCAACATCATTTGCTCCAATGGAAAATGCCATTCCAACCCCAACTAAAAACGCCGCAAACACTAACAAAACTAACACCTCCTACCTAATTATCATTCTTATTCTTTCCACAACATTTTCAGCTCTATCTGCTATTTTCATCATTAAAACCACTATACTATTTAGAAAAATCACATCTACGGGATTCATAATATTTTTTTGAGCATATAACAGTTTCCCGATTTCTATTCCTAATTTATCAGTTGAACTTTCATCTTTTTCCACATCAAATGTTAAATTATCTTCTTTTTCAATTTCGTTTGGGGAAAAATCAGATTCAACTACCGTTCTTAATTCATCAACGGTAAGTTTCATGTACTTTATCACTTCATATACGTAGTTTCCCATCTTCTCTATCTCTTCAATTATCTCATTAGGACAATTTTCCACTCTATTCATCGTCATTACTTTCACAAAATCATCTACTGCGTCAATAATTGAATCTTGGTTATGCACTATTTCCAATGCATCTATTCTATCAAAATAACTCCACCTTAATTTTGTGTAAACTTCTCTCAATTTTGTCTTAATTTCATCAGCTTTTGATTCATATTCATCAATTTTTTTTGAATATTCCAAAATTTCTTTTGCATTAAAATAATCTTTTAATATTTTAGGAACCAATTCTCCTGCATTTAGACAATATTGTGCATGTTCACTCAAAAGTTTAGTTGGGGAAATTTCAGGAAAAAGTCTATCAATAAATCTTTTCATGTTAACCCTCCTCTTTATTTTGATAATTAAACCCAAACTTTGGAAATAACAAAGTTCCCAATATCAACGGAAAATAAAAAGTTATAATTCTATATATAGTTATTAACTCAATAGCTTTATTTCCACCAAATATTTGTGAAAACACTAATTGGTATGTTCCTTCAATACCACCACTTGATCCAGGAGTAGGTATATAATATGCCACCGAATTTAATAAAGCCAATACCCCAATTATGTACCAAAAATTTATATTAACAACAAACATATAAAGTATAAACCCATACATACATACCGTTAAAAAATAGAGAATTATATCAAAAAACAGCATCCACGGATTTTTCACCCAAAGTATATTTATA
Source organism: Thermosipho sp. 1244 (assembly GCF_018588215.1). NCBI lineage: Bacteria > Thermotogati > Thermotogota > Thermotogae > Thermotogales > Fervidobacteriaceae > Thermosipho > Thermosipho sp. 1244. Next base: position 37,375 of record NZ_LNGA01000033.1, on the reverse strand, counting down.
CTTTCATGCAACGAATCTATCCACTTTAAAATCTTATCTTCTTCCATCCTTTTCTTAAATATCCTCCCAAAAAACATCAATATTTTTTCCAAAAATTTTCTGTTAACAAATCCTAAAAATATAAGTATAGAAACCCCCAAACTTAACAAAAAACCCACAACTATTAACGTAAATCCAATACTTTTTGGATACGCATTTAATATTGGTTTTACAAAAATCAAATCAAGTGCAAGAATTACTATTGAAATTTCTAAAGTTCTAGAAATTATTATATTTGTTGCATCTTCCGTTTTTACACCAATTTTTGAAAGGTGGTAAATTTGATACGGTTGACCACCTATGGACATAGGTGTAATGAATGAAAAAAATTTACCGAAAAATACATTTCTTATCGTTTCAAAAAATGGTATTTTATAACCAAAAAAGCACAATAATAGCTTTAACCTCAAAGAATCAATCAAATATATCAATATTAAAATAAAAATTCCAAATATGAATTTCTTTGACAAAAATACATTTATCCCAACACTAAATGAATAAAAAAATTGAAAAAGGATAATAACTGAAAAACTAATGATTATCGATATAAATACCTTTTTATATATCCCATTCAAATCTTTCAACTCCCGCCAAAAACAAATCTTCTTTGGTAGTTATCTTTATATTTGATTTTTCACCCATAACAACATATACATCAAAACCTGCTTTTAAAACTACAGACGAATCATCTGTGTAATTTTCTAAATCTTTTACTTTCTCGAATGCTTCTAAAAGGACAGAAAATTTAAAAGTTTGTGGGGTTTGAATGGAAAATAATTTCTTTCTAGGTGGGACGGTCTTCACTCTATCATTTTCAACAAAAGCAATGGTATTTTCAACGGGTAAAGCTGTTACTACTGCACCATAATTATCAACAAATTCAATATTTTTCAACAAAACTTCTTTATTTACAAATGGTCTTGCACCATCATGTATAATAACATTATCTTCTTTTGAAATTTTATCTTTTAAATAATTTATAGCACTTAACGTAGAATACTCCCTCGCAAAACCTCCTGTTATTATTTTTACTTTTTGACCGTATTTTTTCAAAATTTTTCTTGATTTCTCTAAGTAATCCTTATTTACAACTACAACAATTAAATGTATAAAATCTTCAAAAAATTTTTCCAGAGTATGCTCCATTAAAGTCTTACCGTTAAATTTTAAAAATTGCTTTGGAATTTTTTGTGAAAACCTTTTTCCACTACCTCCAAAGAGTATTACTCCAATATTCATAAAAATCACCTATTCTTATCCAACTTATATATTTTAATCTTATAAGAAAGTGTTTTATAATTAATATTCAACATTTTTGCAGCTTTCATCCTATTCCCTGACTTCTTTAATGCAAGTGAAATATATCTTTTCTCCACATGTTTCACCAATTTACTCGTAAAATTAATTAAATCAATACCGGAAAATGTAGACTTTTTAAATTTTGGTATATTCAATACACCATTTGTCGCATACTCACTTGCAACTTTCACAAGTTCTTTTGTATTTCCAGGCCAATTATAAAGTTTTAATAATTCATATTCTTCATCATCCGGTATTCTCTTTTCAATATTATTGTATTTAAAATAGATAGAAGATAAAACTTTATCAAACATAAAAACAATGTCTTCCTTTCTATCCCGAAGTGGCGGTATCTTTTCCCCCTTTGTTTTTGAAAAAGTAACCTTTACTCCTGGAAGTTTTAAACGAATATATGATACATATTCATTTAAATACATGCCATCTTCGTATTTTAAAGTCGCTTTTTCTTTATCCTTATACATTGATATTAATTTGTTTAAAAACTCATGTATTACAGGGCCTTGGAGTTCTGGAAAAGAATACAACATATCAAATTCTCTTTTCAAATCATCATATCTCTGCCTTTCTTCAAGATACAAAACTGCAAGCTCCAATTCCTTTATGGAATACACCACAAACTTACCCGGAACATTCTTTTTTTCAGTTAAATATACAACATCCCAATAATTTTCCTTTAATTTTTCTTCTAAGTTTAAATCATAAATATCAAAAACAACATTCTGATGGTTATATAAAAATCCCCTCAGGTCATCCACGAGAGCCTGAGGGATAAGAATTCTAATCAACATTTCACCCCTTAATAATTCGTGTTCCAGTTTCACCCCTCAAGGCTTTATCCAATACGCTCATATCTGTTATCAAACATTCTTTACCAGTCGCTTCAACAAAATCTATTGCGGCTTCTATTTTAGGCCCCATACTTCCTTTTGGAAAATGACCTTCTTTTAGGTATTTTTTTGCCTCAGAAACAGTTAATCTATCCAACGCTTTTTGATCTTCTTTTCCATAATTTAAGTAAACTTTTTCAACACCTGTTAAAATAATTAAAACATCCGCACCAATCTCCTTGGCAAGTAACGCACTTGCCCTATCTTTATCAATTACGGCTTCTACGCCCTTTAATCTTCCATCTTCAAGGATTACAGGAATTCCCCCACCGCCTGCTGCTATAACAATCACATCATTTTTCATAAGCAATTTTATCACATCTTTTTCAATAATGTCCAGAGGTTTTGGAGATGGAACAACTCTTCTCCAACCTCTACCCGCATCTTCGACTATTTTCCAACCTTTTTCACGTTCTAATTCTTCTGCTTCTTCTTTTGTATAAAAAGGTCCAACAGGTTTAGTTGGGTTTTCAAAAGCGGGATCATTTTTATCCACTATTATTTGTGTAATCAAAGCGGAAATTTCCCTCTTCCTTCCTTTCTCTTTTAAACAATTATTCAAGGTTTGAGCAATCATATATCCTAAACTACCTTGAGTTTGTGCATCATTAACATCAATAGGAAAAGGTGGAATTTTATTTTTTGCAATTTCCTGTTGGATTAGCAAATTTCCAACTTGAGGTCCATTTCCGTGAGTAATCGCAATATCATACTCATCAAGCATATTAACTATATAACTTGCAGTTTCAAAAAGGTTTTTTATCATATTTTGTGCAGTGGGTTTTTCTCCTGGCCTATTAACTGCATTCCCACCAATTGCAACAACAGCTAATTTTTTCATTATTTCCCCCCCTTTTGTACACTAATAGCCGCTGCAATAGCAAGTGAATTTTTCTTTGATTCACTTGTATCAGCACGTGAAACTATAACAATAGGCGCCTTTGCCCCCATCACTATACCGGCAATCTTACCATTGGCAAGATAAATTGCAGATTTTCCTAAAAAATTTCCGCTATGTATATCTGGCACAACCAATATATCTGCCTTTCCCGCTACATCACCTGAAACTTTTTTTATTTTAGCCGCAAATTCACTTAAAGCATTATCCAATCCCAACGGTCCATCTACTACACAACCTTTTATCTGACCTCTCTGCGCCATCTTTGCAATAATTGCCGCTTCCATAGTTTCAGGCATATCTGGATTTACAACCTCAACTGCTGCAATAAGGCCTACCTTCGGTTCTTTATATCCCAATTTATGTGCAAGTTCAACGGCATTTTTAATAATTTGAACCTTTTGTTCCAATGTTGGCTTTATTACCATTCCACCATCTGTAACAAACACAATCCTATCCATGCCCGGTGTCTCTAATAATGCAACGTGAGATAACAAACCATTTCCTCTCAATCCCCATTCTTTGTTTAAAACTGCTTTTAATAAAGTGGAAGTTTTAATAAGGCCTTTCATTAGAATATTGGCCTTACCAGATGAAACTAATTTCACTGCTTTTTCCGCTATCTCACTTTCAGATTTTGCATCAACAACTGGCAAATCCATGCCTAATTCATTTAAATTTCTTCTTACAATTTCCTCATTTCCAACCAAAATAGCTTTTATTCCATAATCTTTGACATCTTTTATAGCTTTTAAAGCCTCTATATCTTCTGCACCAGCTAATGAAACAACCGCATCTTTGGTTTTTGCAATATCTACAATTTCGTCAAAACTTTTTAGCATTCCTTCACCTCCCAAGATATTTGACAATTGATGCCATAAATGTCATACTGAGTATTGTATCAAAAACCACCCTATAGTTATCATGCACCAATTTAACTTTCCTTCCGTCAATTCTTTCAACAAGTGGCAACATTTCCACCAAATCAGCACGAGCTGTATCTGAAAGTTCAACGATTAATTCTATAGGTTTCTCAAATTTTACAATTTCAAATTCCTCTCTTGGTATCTCTATCATTTGCTTTGTCTTATTCTCAATATCCAAAAGAACTTTTTTCATGGATTTGTGCTTTGCAGAAAATCTTCCCAAAGAAGTTTTTGTTTCCACATAAAACAGATTTTTAAAATTAACCTGTGTTTTTAGTTTATCATCCCCTATAATCATTGCAACAGGCACATTGTAAAGTCCCGCATAAGCAGCGTTAATGATCGCTTCATTCATTACCTTTCCATTTATCCAAATATTATGTATAGAAGACGAAGAATATGTATGATCCATTACCGCATATCTTGTGCCAATTCCAGCATGATAACCAAAAAATACAACTCTATCAAAAGTTTCATCAAGGCCTGTCATCATGTAATCTTTTCTCAACCCACCGGATATTATTTCCACATTGTCAAATTTCTTTGTAATTTCCCACAACACGTTATCTCCCATGGCGTGAGAATCGGAAATCAACACATAATTATTTCCAACAGCTTCCAAAAATTTTTCTAGTTGTTCCATAAGCAGATGTTGTTTGAATTTAATACCATATTCCACATCAGACCACTGCGTTATCCCACCTAATCCTTCAAAATCCAATGAGACATAAATTTTCATATTTTTCACCTCCATGTTACAAATTTATTTTATCTTAAATCCACAAAAAATCTAAGCTTCGCATACTTGTGTAAAAATTAGAAAATCAAAAATTCTCATCAATACTTAATTTTCTTTGTTCTTAAAAAAGAAATTTAATAACCCTGCCACATTGTTTCACATTATTGGGAATTTATTCAGAACATTGACACATTTTTTCCTTGAATTTTTACATTGAGGTATGAGATAATAGACTCTGACCCACCAAAAAATAATCAAAAATAATCCTTGAGGTGTTTCCTATGAAAAAAGAGATAATAGTTGCACTAAAAGAAAAAATTAGCCGCCAAAATTGGGAAAGTTGGTTCTTGGATTTTGATATTAGGGAAATTAAAGATAAACATGTCATTTTCGAAGTTGGAAATATCTTTATAAAAGATAGACTAGAAAAAAAGTTTAATAAAATTATTTCAAAAGTAGTCAAAGATATTTTGGGAAAAGATAGTACATTTGAAATTACATACAAAGAGGTCAAAAACGTTAAAAGAGAAGATGGTCCATTAATCAAAAAAAGACCTCTTTTAATCACACCACTTAACCCAAAATATACTTTTGAAAATTTAGTTGTAGGTGAATTCAATAAATTTGCATACAACGTATTTATTGAAGCAAGCAAAAAACCAGGTTTTTACAACCCAATATTTCTATACAGTGGCGTTGGGCTCGGTAAAACACACCTTGCTCAAGCGCTTGGAAATTATCTACTTGAAAGTAACCCAGATATGAAAGTTGCTTATCTTACAAGCGAAGAATTTATGAACGAAATGTTTTCGGCCATAAAAAATGGAAATATTGAAGATTTTAGGGAAAAATACAGAAAAAAAGCGGATATCCTAATAATAGACGATATCCAATTTTTAATAGGAATAAAATCGGCTCAAACAGAACTCTTTCATACATTCAATACTATACACGAAGCTGGAAAACAAATTATAATCTGTTCAGATAGAACCCCTCAAGAATTAAAAGATTTTCATTCAAGAATGATTTCTAGATTTCAAATGGGGTTGCTAGTAAAGATCGAAAAACCAAACAAAGAGGATTTATTTAAAATCGGTAAAAAAATCTGTCAAATGAAACACATAGAAATTGAAGACAAAATTATTGATTATATCAGTAGTGTATACGATAATCCCAGACTCATACACGGGGCAATTCTAAAATTAATCGCATATAAAAATCTATACGGAAAACTAAACCTTTCTATTGCCGAAAGTATACTAACAAATGTCTCCAAACCTCCAAAATCATTTGAACAAAGACTCCTTGAAATCTTAGCAGATATTTTTGATTGTTCACCAGAGGATATAATATCATCTAAAAGGACAAAAAATATTTCATACGCAAGAAAAGTAGGAATGTACTACGCCGTCAAAAAATTAAATCTTTCAACTAGAGATGTTGGAACTATCTTTAAAAAGTCACATTCATCTGTAGTACAAAATGTAAAACAAGTGGAAAAATTGATAAATGATGGAAATATTATAGTAAAAAATTACTTAAAACAAATAGATAAAACATCAAAAACCTTTGCACATGGTGAAAGCATGTGATATAATTTTAATAGCAACTTTAATATCAGGAGGTGTCTAGGATGAAAGTTAGAGTAGACGAAGCAACATGTATCGGTTGTGGTGTATGTGAAAATCTTTGTCCAGATGTTTTCAAAATAGGCGACGATATGAAAGCAAAGGTTCTTCAACCAGAAACAGATCTCGAATGTGCAAAAGATGCAGCAGATAGCTGTCCAACATCCGCAATTACAGTTGAAGAGTAATTAGAAAAAAAGAAAAAACACCCTCAACTATGAGGGTGTTTTTTTATACCACTATTTTCCTTCAAATTTAATATAACTGAATTTATTAAAAAAAACTTAAATAAAAGCGAAAAAATTAATCTTATTGTAATTTTTTACAGAATTTATGCTATAATTCTTTGTGGATAAACTTTTAAATTCATGATAGAATTAAAATCCAAAAAACAACAAAGTGGAGGTGCTAATTTGATGAAACGGGCTTTATTTTTTTCTTTTTTAATAATCTTCTCAATAACGGTATTTACGATTAATCTGGAAAAATCAAAGGAGCTGTTCTTGTATTATATCCAAAATTTTGATAATCCTAGTGATGAATTTCTTTTGACTGTCAAAAAATCCATTGACAAAGATTTACCTTTATATAGATTTTACAAAATAGAACTAGTAGGTAGTGTTGAAAAAACGGATGTAACGAAAAAGGTTGGGGATTATCTTAATGTTATATACAAGCAAACAATATCTAAAGATTACAATGAACAGCTTGCACGTGCAATGTTTTTTTCGTATCTTGAATCTTCCCTTGAAAGAAAAAAGTTTGAACCCAGTTTTATTAAATCTTCCCCGAATTTCAATCAATTTTTTAACAAATACCAATCGAAAGTAATTTTTGCTTCCAGAAACTTCATTTCAGATCTCTTTGCAAAACACTTAGGTGCAAAAATAGATCTCCCTCATGACATCGCCGCACCGTATTATACATACGAATTTAAATATACACCAAAATTCAACCAACCTGAGTTTTTAGATGAAATAAAAATTTTGCTTAATAATGAAGAAATAAAGAGTAAATTTAATGAATACCTTGGAGAAATAAAAAAACACCCAGATAGATTATCCTATTACATAAATAGGTACACCAGCCTTATGCAAAGAAACATTATAAAAGATATTTCCAATTTAAAAAATCATTTCTCTGAGTATTTTGCAAAGCTTCCTCCCAAAAAAACAAATTTTTGGTGGATAAGGTGGATCATATATGTTTTAATTATACTAATTTTCTTTAAATCAAGAAAATGGAATTACGTTATTTTAACAATTTCCATTGTTGAAATACTGTATTTATTCTTAGCATTTGATGTGCTTTCAAATACAGACGCAACTATATATGGGTTAATAGCCTTCTTTGCACTGATTGCTTCCATATTTATAACACTAAAAAACAAAAAAATATTTGATATTATCGTTGTTTCATTATTAGTTCTTTCATTTTTCATTCCAGCGTTTTCTACAAAAGATCTACTCATGAAAAATCAAAAAGAATTTCAGAATTCCATATATTTTGATGAACTTACAAGCGACGTCTTAAAGGATAAATATTCTAGATTTTCAAATATTATTACCAATTTGTTGACAATTGTCAATTCAAGTATTAATAATACAGAAAGTATAGTAAATAGAATAAAAATTAACCTAAATGAAATTGATAAAAACGTAAAAACAGCTGAATACAAAAGCATTGAAAACTTTGATAATAGAATTAAAGATTTTAAAAGCCTAAAAGATGAACTATCAAACTATGTAATTGAAGAAGATATAAACAAAAGCCAATTTAAAAGAGCAGAAAAAGACCTAGAAAAGTTTTCAAGCAAAATAGCAAAACTCTCTTCCGAAAAATTTGAAAAATTATTTGTATCAGAACTTAAAAGAAGACTAAATTTAGAAGAAATAGCTCCATCTGTTCGTAAATTAGAAAAAATTATATCAAATACAAAAGACAAAAATAGCTTAAAAATATACTTCTATAAAACAAAATTCGGCATAATAACTTTTGTTCTTATAACAATTGGCCTATTTTTATACACTTTAAAAAACAAAAATTATTTTATTTGGATAATAGCATCGATATTGTCATCAATATTAATGCTTATAACCCCCATTAATTACATTGTCCAATTCGGTGTACCAATGTTGAAACTAAATTATACATTTACTATTCCAACATTATTTATAATTTCCATTTTAATCTTATTTAACTCATTAAAATCTTTACCCAAAAAGGGTTAAACTCTTAAAAGGAGGGATATTTCATGAAGAAATTACTTGTTTTCATTTTAGCAATGTTTTTTGTGGTAAGTGCCTTTTCGTTTAAAGCAATTATGGTAACAGACACGGGAGGTCTTGGTGATAAGTCATTTAACGATGGAACTTGGGCAGGTATTCAAAGAGCCGGTGAAGATTTAGGAATAGAAACACAAGTTATTCAATCGTACGAACAAGCAGATTATATCTCAAACCTTACAAAAGCCGCTCAAGAAATACAAAAGGAACCAGATGGTGGTATCGTCTATGCTGTAGGATTTATGATGACTGATGCTCTTTTCCAAGTTGCTCAACAATTTCCAGATGTATACTTTGCAGGAATAGACATTGCACCTCCGACAGAAGATGTTCCACCAAATGTAATATGTTTCTTATTCAAAGAACAAGAATCTGCGTTCTTGGTTGGATATATTGCAGCCGCAACTACAAGAACAGGAAAAGTTGGATTTATAGGTGGAATTCCTATTCCTCCTGTTGAAAGATTCAGATACGGTTTTGAAATTGGTGTGAAGGTATACAACGATTTACACGGAAGAAATGTAGAAATTTTAAAGGGTTATACAAATGCATTTAGTGATCCAAAAAAAGGCAAAGACCTTGCACTTTCACAATTTGCAGGAGGCGTAGATATTATATTCCACGCAAGTGGTGCTTGTGGTAATGGTATTATTGAAGCTGCAAAAGAAAAAATGGTATCACTCGTTGGAAAAGAAGATCTCGCAACAATTTTGGATTATGCATACTCAAACGGCGGATATTTTGCAATGGGTGTAGACGTTGATCAAGACTATATGGCACCTGGTATAGTACTTGCAAGTGCAATGAAAGGTGTAGATACAGCATCATATCTTGGTGTAAAATGGGCATACGAAGGAAATTGGATGCCAGGTATACACAAACTTGGTCTTAAAGAAAACGGTGTAAGAATGAGTCCAATGAAATACACAAAAGGGTTAGTTACCAATGATACGCTTGCAGAACTTGCATACCTTGTTACACTCATTAAAAATGGCATACTTGTAATCCCAGAAACAGAAGAATCACTTAAATCCTTTAAGACTCCAAAAATAGCATTCCCATTTTAAAAGCTAAGGGGGGTCCTCCCCCTAGCTTTGTTATTTTACCAAGGTAATAAAACTTTGGTAAAGTAACAAAGCAGAAAGGAGGATTACATTGTGTATGCAGTAGAAATGGTAAACATTGTAAAAAGGTTCCCCGGAGTTTTGGCAAATGATCACGTCACCATTAGAATAAAAAAAGGTGAAATACACGCCATTGTTGGCGAAAATGGTGCTGGAAAGTCTACGCTAATGAATCAACTTTACGGATTATATCATCCAGATGAAGGTGATATCTTTATCAACGGGCAAAAAGCACAAATCAAAGGGCCAAAAGATGCTATTAAAAATGGAATCGGTATGGTCCACCAGCATTTTATGCTTGTTGATACGTTAACCGTTGCAGAAAATATAGTTTTAGGTAGTGAACCTACTAAAGGCATGAACTTTGATTTAACAAAAGCAAAAAAAGATGTAAAAGAACTATCTGAAAAGTATGGATTGCTAGTTGATGTAGACGCAAAAATAGAAGATATTTCCGTAGGAATGCAACAAAGAGTGGAAATTTTAAAAACATTGTACAGAGGAGCAAACATAATAATACTTGATGAACCTACAGCAGTATTAACACCTCAAGAAGTAGAAGAACTATTTGAAATAATGAGAAAATTAAAAAAAGACGGAAAAACTATTTTGTTTATCTCGCACAAACTTCATGAAGTTATGGAAATAAGTGAAAGAATAACGGTTATGAGACTTGGAAAAGTAACTGGTGAACTTGAAACTTCAAAAACAAATCCAAGAGAAATTGCAAGACATATGGTGGGAAGGGATGTTGTATTAAGAGTTGAAAAAAAGCCTCATGAACCAAAAGATGTAGTATTTGAAATAAAAAACCTTGTTGTAAATGACAATAGAGGGTTAACAGCGGTAAATAACGTCTCTTTTTCAATAAGGAAAGGTGAAATTGTAGGAATCGCAGGTGTTGCAGGAAATGGCCAAACCGAACTTGTTGAGGCTATAACAGGTTTAAGAAAAATTAAAAGTGGTCAAATATTGTTTGAAGGTAAAGATGTTACAGGTGCAACTCCAAAGCAACTTAGGGAATTGGGACTCTCACATATCCCTGAAGATAGATTAAAACATGGAATAATTGAAGAATTTGAGGCATATTACAATGTTATTTTAGGTCAACACTATAAATCCCCATTTTCAAATGGGACATTTTTAAATCACAAAAACATATTTGAATATACAAAAAATCTTATGGAAGAATTCGATGTCCGTCCAAGGAGAATAGAACATTTAGGTGGGAATTTTTCAGGTGGTAATCAACAAAAATTAGTTGTAGGACGTGAAATTAGAATGGATCCAAAGTTTCTTGTAGTTGCACAACCCACCCGTGGTCTTGATGTAGGTGCTATTGAATTCATTCACAATCAAATATTGAATATGAGAGAAAAAGATGTTGGAATTTTGCTAATTTCAATGGAACTTGAGGAAATATTCTCGTTAAGTGATCGCATTTTGGTAATGTATGAGGGAGAAATAATGGGTGAAGTAACACCAAAGGAGACTACTGTTGAAGAAGTAGGTTTAATGATGATAGGCCAAAGATTAGAAGAGGTACGGAGGGGATAAGATGAATAAAAAAGTATCAGCAATACTCATTCCAATAATTTCTGTTTTAATTGCATTGTTAATTTCAACAATAATAATACTTCTTATTGGAAAAAATCCTTTAGTTGCATACTCTGCTTTAATTAGAGGATCATTTGGTTCAAAACAAGCAATTGCAGATACAATAATTAAAACCACTCCTCTAATATTAACGGGTCTTGCGGTTGGTTTTGGTTTTAGAGCTGGTGTATTTAACATCGGTGCTGAAGGTCAAATGGTTATGGGAGCGTTAATTGCCGCAACTTTTGCGGGAAATTTTGGGTCACTTCCCCCAATAATCTCTATTCCATTAACAATATTAATTGCGATGTTAGTAGGTGCAGGTTATGCTGCAATAGCTGGTTTTCTTAAGGCAAAAACTGGGGCACACGAGGTAGTTACAACAATAATGTTAAACTGGATAGCCACATACTTTGCCTCCTATATGGTTACAGGTCCTTTGAAAGTTGGATCTGGTACACCTAAAAGTCCGGAAATTGCAGATTCTGCTCAACTTCCTATCTTAATGAAAGTTGGTGCTATTGAACTGAGCGCTGGAATAATCATTGCAGTTGTCGCTGCAATATTTATGTATATTCTTCTAAACAAATCAACAACCGGTTATGAAATAAAAGCTGTAGGTTTTAATCCATATGCAGCAGAATACGGGGGAATCTCCGTTGCAAAGAATATCGTACTTGCAATGGCAATAAGTGGCGCACTTGCAGGTCTTGCAGGCGCAACTGAATTAATGGGAGTACACCATAGATTTCTCGGTGAACTTTCCGGTGGTAAGGGATTTGACGGTATCAGTATCGCATTAATTGGTCAAAATAATCCGATAGGAATAATCTTTGCAGCACTTCTAATAGGTGCATTAAGAACGGGAAGTAATGAAATGCAATTTGTTGGGGTTCCAAAACATATGGTTATGATAATACAAGGTATAGTTATCTTTCTTGTTGCTGCCGATAGAATAGTACGCACTATTATGATCAGAAAGAAGGTGGAAAAATGAGAATATTAGAGGCAATATTTCTAGTATTTGCAAACCCTCTTTTTTATAAAATTACATTAACAGCTTCAACTCCTTTAATATTTGCTTCACTTGGTGGTGTTTACAGTGAAATTACCGGTGTTGTCAACATTGCTTTAGAAGGTATTATGCTCCTTGGAGCGTTTACATCTGTAGTATTTACATATTTTACTGGAAGTGTGTGGATTGGAATATTAATGGCAGTAGTCTCTGGTGTTGCCTTTGCATGGTTGCATGCTTGGGGAAGTATTAAATGGGCTGGAAACCAGGTAGTTTTGGGAACTGCATTAATACTAATTGCACAAGGTGTAACCGGATTTTTAATGGTACCAATTTTTGGAAAACCAGGACAAACTGATTTTGTTGGAAAAGTTAAAGAAATAAAAATTCCAGGTCTTTCAGATATACCTTTTATTGGAAAGATATTTGGGGAGTTAAGTCCATTTATATACATAGCGTTCATATCAGTTGCATTTTCATGGTGGCTTATATACAAAACCAAATTGGGACTTAGAATGAGAGCTGTAGGTGAAAACCCAGAAGCTGCAGATACTCTAGGTGTTAATGTCTACGGCATAAGATACTTTGGAGTTTTAATGAGTGGTGTTTGGGCAAGTCTTGCGGGAGCATATCTTAGTATAGGCGAAGTAGGACATTTTAGAGAATTAATGTCAGGTGGAAGAGGTTTTATTGCACTTGCAGCTATGATTTTGGGAAAATATAATCCAGTTGGTGCAATGCTTGCAAGTTTGTTATTTGGTGCGTCAAGTGCTTTTGCTAATCAAATGCAAAGTAGCTCTCTGATCCATGTTTCAGCTACAGTTAAACCATTATTTGATATGATACCATTTGTCCTTACAATAATCGTTGTTGCAGGATTCGTTGGAAAATCACGTCCACCAAAAGCTGATGGAGTACCATACGAAAAAGTATCATAATGAAAAAGTATCAAAAAAAGGCTTCGGATAATCCGAAGCCTTTGATCTATTTATATACAAATTATATACAAAATAAAAAAGACGAAGCCTAAGCTTCGTCTTTTTAATTGGCGGGGACGACGGGATTTG
>NZ_LNGA01000033.1:0-23706 GCF_018588215.1 Thermosipho sp. 1244 | reverse complement strand
CTTCACCACGTCCCCAACTCATCTTTTTTACAAAGACCATTATTTATTTTGCCATATACTCTTTGCTTTGTCAACATATCTTTTAGTAAAATTTTAGTTAATTTATCCTTTGTTTTTTACTAATTCATTAATCTTTCCTTTATCAAATAAAAACTTTGCTATATATAAAAATGGAGTGTCAGCAGCCGCTACTATCCATTTGAAAAAATATGTTGTCCATAAAATACTCCAGAACACATTTAACTCATAAACGTTCCAAAACGCTATAAAACAAAACACAAAACTATCAATAAGCTGTGAAATCATTGTTGATAAATTATTTCTTATCCATAGATATTTTGTTTGAGGAAATTTCTTTTTCCATATATGAAAGGCCCAGATATCGTGCATTTGCGAAAGCCAATATGCAGAAAGTGATGCAATAACTATTCTTGGCATAAAAGAAAAAATGGTAACCAACGCTTCTTGTGAAAAATCAGATGCATCTGGTTTAAACAACAATGCAATTTGCATCATTATTGTCATTGTAATTAAACTTAAAAAACCAACCAACACTGCCTTTCTTGCTTCCTTTTTCCCATAATTTTCGGAAAGGATATCAGTAACCAAAAAGGTAGTTCCGTAAACTATATTCCCCAATGTTGCAACAAATCCAAATAACTCTACCGTCTTAATAACTTGGATATTTGCAATAATAGTTGCCAAAGTAGTCCAAATAAACAATCCAGTCTTACCAAAATACTTGTAAAAAATTAATATACCGGAAAAGTTAGCAACCATCAATACTATCCAAAGAATTTCGTTACTCACCAAAATACCTCCTTATTCTAATATTTCTATTCCAAAACCAGCCATTCCAATTCCCACGTGTGTCGAAATTACCTTTCCAGTACTCGATTTATCAAAATAAACTACTTGGTATCTTTCTTTTATTAGCTTGTACATTTCATCAACATGTTCTTCTCCATCGCAATGTATACCCGTTAAACCAATCTTTTTTCCTATTTTTATTCCTTCTTCCTCCATCTTAGTCAAAATCATATTATAAGCCTTTTTATACCCTCTAACCTTATCAAAAGGTATTAATTCACCATCATCGCTAATATAAATACCAACTTTTATCTTCAGTAAATTCCCGACAAACCCAGAAAATCTACTAACCCTTCCACCTTTCACCAATGAATTAAAATCAGATACAAAAAAGATCGCATGAAACTTCTTATTTTTTCTTGCATCAAGAATTTTCTTTTCAACTTCTTCTAAATCCAGACCAGCATCTAGCAATTCCCTTGCATATCTTGCCATGTTGGAAATAATTGAAGATGCCATTCTTGTATCTATAACCTTTATTGGTATATCAAATTCTTGAGATGCAAGCAATGCTGAATTGTATGTACCTGATATTTTTGTAGATATTGTTAAAACCAAAATCCCTTCATATCCTTCTTTTATTGCTCTTGTATATGCATTTTGAAATTGCACAATTGATGGTTGAGATGTTTTTGGCAATTCTTGTGCGTTTGAAAGTTTTTCGTAAAATTTTCTCAATTCTTTTTCATTTCTTGTATCATCTGGTTCGCTTTCACCATTTGTCCAATTAATATGTAGCGGTATAATTTCAATATCATACTTTTCAAGCCAACTTTCCGGAATATCAGATGTGCTATCTAAGATAATCTTTGTTTTCATATTTATCCCTCCTCTAAAATCTTTCTATACAATTCTTTAATATTTCTAACCTTTAATATTTTATCATCTTTAATATTTTCATCATAAGGAATTATAAATCTTTCAAATCCAGCTTTTTTTGCATTTTCAATTCTTTTTGCCAAATCCCGTACTTTTCTAACACTACCATCCAAACCTACCTCTCCAATAACCACCATTTTACCCAAATATTTATTAAATAACGAAGATAGTATAGAAGCAGCAATTGCAAGATCACTTGCCGGATCTGTAATTTTAATACCACCTGATACATTTAAATAAATATCATGTGCATCTATTGGCAAATTTAAATGTTTTGAAATTACTGCACTTAATATTATCAACTTTCTTACATCAACCCCATGTGAAATCCTTCTTGAAGTAGCTATTTTATCTCTTGATACAAGGCTTTGAATCTGAACCAAAATAGGTTTTGTTCCCTCATACAAACAAGAAATAATATTTCCCGGCATTTCACTCTCTTCAATAAAAACCTTATTTTTCAATTCTTCAAGACCCGTACTCTTCATTTGAAAAACGGCTATTTCCCCACTAGGTCCAAATCTATTTTTTAAAACTCTTAATATACGAAAATCCGTTGTTTTTTCCCCCTCAAAATAAATAACGGTATCCACTATATGTTCAACTAATTTAGGACCAGCTATATTACCTTCTTTGTTTACATGCGCAATCAATAAAACGGAAATTTTTCTTTCCTTTGAGTACTTTCTGATTTTCTCTACAACAGTCCTTAACTGCAAAATTCCACCTGGAACACCTTCAACTTTATTTGAAAAAATAGTTTGTATAGAATCAAACACGATAAATATAGGAGAAATTTTTTCTATATTCACAAAAATAGATTCTAGTTCATTATCAGTAGTAACATACAAACTTTCATTTTTCACATTTAACCTTTTAGATCTTAGGGCAATTTGTTCTATGCTTTCTTCACCACTGACGTACAAAACCTTTCCAACTTTTGAAATTAAATAACTAATTTGAAGTGCAAGCGTACTTTTTCCAACACCAGGCTCCCCACCTAAGAGAATAACTTGTCCTGGTACAATTCCCCCACCAAACAATCCATCCAATTCTTCTTTACTTGTTCTAATTCTTTCAATCTTCAAAATATTTAAATCATCACTAAGCAAAAAAATGCGGGACTCTTTCCCCGCATTTATTTTTTCTTTCACTTCAAATTCCTTTGCACTATCCCAAGCATTACAAACGGGACATCTACCAAACCATTTTGGTGATTCATACCCACAACTGTCGCAAACATATACTTTTTTGGCTTTACTCATTCTTTACCTTTACCTTCTTTTCTCTCTTTTTCTTAAATACAATTTTTCCTCTTTCATATGAACATAAAATAATGTCATTTTCCTTAAATTTTCCCTTTAACAATTCCTCTGATAGAGGATCCTCTATATATCTTTGAATAGTTCTCTTCAAAGGTCTTGCACCATATGCCGGTTCATATCCTTCCTGTACCAAAAAGTCTTTTGCACTTTTTGTTAATTCAAGTTTCAATCCTTTTGATTCTAACCTACTTCTAATATCTTTCAACAAAATATCTATAATTTCTCTAATGTGCTTTTCAGTTAGCTTGTGGAATACTACAATTTCATCTATTCTATTTAAAAATTCCGGTCTAAATGTTTTCTTTACTTCTTCAATAACCTTGGATTTCATTTCACTAAATTCCGCATTTAAATCTTCACTGTCTACAAATCCTAAAGATTTTTTACCTGAAACTATTTGGGCTCCTCCAATATTACTAGTCATTATAATTATTGCGTTTCTAAAATCTACGATGTGCCCCTGAGAATCTGTTAGTCTTCCATCATCCATTATTTGCAGTAACAAATTAAATACATCTGGATGTGCTTTCTCAATCTCGTCAAATAAAATAACCGAAAATGGTCTTCTTCTTACCTTCTCCGTAAGAGTACCTCCTTCTTCGTAACCCACATAACCCGGAGGCGCACCTATTAACCTAGAAACTGAGAACTTTTCCATATACTCACTCATATCAAACCTTATTAACGCCTTTTCATCCCCAAACAAATATTCAGCTAACGTCTTTGCAAGTTCAGTTTTTCCTACCCCAGTAGGTCCAAGAAACAAGAAAACGCCAACTGGTCTTCTTGGATCTTTCAAACCACTGCGAGCACGTCTTATAGATCTAGCAATTGCCTTTACAGCTTCATCTTGACCTACCACTCTATTGTGAAGTGCTTCTTCAAGCTTTAATAACTTTTCGCTTTCTTCTTCTTCAAGTTTCTTTAAAGGAATACCTGTCCAATTTGACACAACTTCTTCAATATCTTGAACATCTACTACTATGACACTGGTTTCTACTTTTTCCTTCCACTCTTCGTACTTTCTAGTATACTCTAATTTCAATTGCTGTTCTTCCTCTTTTAATTTTGCCGCTTCCTCGTAATTTTGGTTTGCCACTGCTATTTCCTTTTGAAGTTTAATATTCTCAATTTTATTTTTATAAATATACAAATCATTCGGCATAACAAACGCCTTTAACCTTGCACGTGCTCCAGCTTCATCTATAACATCTATAGCCTTATCAGGCAAGAAGTGATCACTAATATATCTTTGTGATAAATACACCGCCGCTTCTAGTGCTTCATCAGTGTATTTTACTTTGTGATGCAACTCATATTTTGGCTTTAACCCTCTTAATATTTCAATTGTCATCTGTGCAGATGGTTCTTGAACGTAAATCTTTTGAAATCTTCTTTCAAGAGCCGCATCTTTTTCAATAAACATTCTGTACTCATCTGGAGTAGTTGCCCCAATACACTTTACTTCACCTCTTGCAAGTGCAGGTTTTAATATATTTGCCGCATCAACGGCCCCTTCTGCAGAGCCTGCACCTACAATCATATGAATCTCATCTATAAACAATATTATATCCTTTTCATTTTTCAAAACTTGCAAAAGTTTTTTCATCCTCTTTTCAAACTCGCCACGATATTTTGTCCCTGCAACAAGAGATGCCACATCCAAAGAAAAAATAGTTTTTCCCTTTAAAGGTTCTGGAACCTCACCTGCAACTATTCTTTGAGCAAGTCCCTCAACAATTGCCGATTTTCCAACACCTGGTTCCCCAATCAATACGGGATTGTTTTTCTTCCTCCTAACAAGTACTTGCATAACTCTCTCAATTTCCAAATCTCTACCTATTACCGGATCAAGTTCTCCTTTCAACGCTAAAGCTGTAAGATTAACACCAAACCCTTCAAGTTGTCTTGTTCTTTTAACAATTTCATTTTCCAAATCCAAATAATCTGATTCCTCATCCGTCATATTTCCAGATAACTCCCTTCTTAATTGTTGAATATTAATTCCCATTTTTCTTAAAATATGTACCGCTATACCTTCTCCTTCTTTTAAAATACCCAAAAAGAGATGAAAAGGTCTTATCTTATCATCACCCATATCTTTTGCTTCTTCATAAGCTATCTCGGTAACTCTCTTTGCTCTAGGAGTCATCTGAGGAGACATTATAAATCCCCTCATTCCCATACCAACTATTGAAATTATTTCATTTCTAATCTTCGAATAAGAAATTCCATATCCTTCTAATATTTTCCTTAATCTTTTATCATTCAATTTTAAAATTGCAAGCAACAAATGTTCCGTCCCAACATATGAATGTCCTAATTCTTTTGCTTCTTCTTGAGCTGTTACAAAAACCTCGGCGGACTCTTCCGAAAACTTATCAAACATATATTTCACCTTCCTTTCTGTCCGCACCTCACTTAAATTATACCTTAAATAAACGAAAATATCAATTTTTATTAATTTGATAATATATTTTCAACAAATACCTTGTTGTACTCAAAATCATAATCTGAAAAAATGGATTTCCCTAAAACAATTACTTCTCCATTCCCAATTACTTCTTTTGCAGCAAGTACAATTCTTTTCACGATTTTGGCATCACCATTTCCATCGCTATCTTCATTATACGCCGTATCTGAAGAAATTAATACTATGGTATTATCACCTACTATTAAAGAACAAGGGCTGTAAAATCTTACACCATTTGCCAAGATTTTATACTTTGCTCCATAATTATTAACCTCATCGAGAACTTGATCATCATTAAATCTTATACTTGAACCCAAATATTCTAAAATTTCGTTTAAAGTTTCAGTATTTCCACCATTTCTAAAATCACTCTTTGAAGTTATAATAATTTTTCCGCCATTTTGAATAAACATTTTTATGTTATAAAGTTCATCTTGTGTATAGCCTTTACCATTTTGAATTACTAAAATATCACCACTTTTATTAATCTTTTGGATATATTCTACTTCAAAGCCCTTCTCTTTTAAAAAAGATTCAAATTTTGTCAATTTTTCTTTTCCATAATCATTTCCATGCCCAATATCTATTAAAACCCTTTTAGAAACATTCGAAAAGACGCCAAAATATTCACCTAAATCCTCTAAGTTCATTACCGTAGCATTTAAAAGTTTCCTGTATATTTCAAAATAATTTTCATCGCTTCCCTTTATTAAAATTATCTTCCCTTTAAATTCCTTTAAAGCTTTTAGTTCTGGACTTAAAAGATCTTTTGAAAAATCGAATCCGTCAATTTTTGGTGTAGAAATAATCACCACATCAACATTCTCAAGATTATTCAAGAATCTCTTTGGATATAAAACCTTGTATCCATTTTTTCTAAGCATTTCTGCAAACTTTTTTAAATAATCCAAATGATCATTTTCATGCAAAGTATCTATTACAACAGTCTTTTTATAACTTTTTATAAATACTTTAAGTGATTGAATAAAGATCCCATCCACGTAAAACTCTACTTTATTGCTTCCAGATGATAACTCTAAATCTAAAATTTTATGTCTATTCTCATAAGCATTTAGTAAAACATCTTCAGAATACGATAATTTATCATTAACCTTGATTTCCAAATGTACATTCTTTTCTTTAGGAATTGTATTGTAAATATCAAAAGATAATTTTCCATTAAAATAATTACAATTGTTTACGTAAACATCGCTACTCTTTTGAAAAAATATTGGTGCAGTTACAATTTCATCATCATCAGACTGTTTTGCATAGACATAGTACCATTCATAACCATCTGGTATCTTAATTTTAACATCTGTTGCAAAGTCATCTAAATTTGGAAACGCACTAACAATTGTACCACTTTGTGATACAATCGCAAAATAAGTCAACACATCATCATCTTTATACCTGAAATGTAAAATCACTTCATCTGGACTTTCTACAATATCTCCCATAATATAATTTTTATAACTAAATGAAACCTTCACGTTTTTATCCTCAGTACCAAATGTATGTCTACTCCAAAGTGCTTCCATTACATCTTCATATGTTAAAGTATTCGAAATAATACCTGTTCTTCCTTCATTTGCACTCCCCCAATTTGCCTTGTGATTATCTTGACCAACAGTCGCACTTAAATGCCATCCCTTATTTAAGGCCAAATTATAATTTTTTAACATTTCATTACTAATAACATCTCCTTGTTTCCAATTTCCATTTCCCACTTCAATTAAATTCATATATTTATCCGCTTCTGGATAATATTCAAAATCATTAAAGTTCCCAAAAACCTTGATAGGATGGTTAAACTGTCCCAACTTCTTGTGTTTGATTATCCACTTGTAAAAATCTTCTGCAGAAGGCACATTATTTCTGTCAACCCATTCTAAAGATTCATAAACATTAATATGGCCTATTCCAGAAGTCCATTCAAAACCTTGTAGTGCAATAAACTCCCCTTCTATTGTTGCATTCTCAGCCGCCTTTTTAGTCAAAAAAGGTTTAGTCTTCCCATCTATTAACTGAGTAAAATAATACGCATGATCAGTTACAGCCTGAACATCAACATAACTTTTCGCATAATTATACGCATCTTCAGGCAATAACTTTCCATCTGAATAAGAAGTATGTGCATGTAAATTACCGTAATATATATTTGCAAATGAAAAAAACGTAGCTAAAACCAAAAACAATACTACTATCTTTTTCATAGTCTCACCTCAAAATTTTATTTTTCCTTGTTAAATAATTATAACCTAATTTTGGAATATAAAAAAAAAATTATGCTACAATATTGTAAAGGAGGGATAATATGTGACTTATCTTAAGTGATTCGCATGATAATTTAACAAAGGCAAAGGAAATAGAGAAAATTATTTCCAAATATTCAATTGAAGCAGTCTTTCACTGTGGCGATTTTGTTGCACCATTTATACTACCGTACTTTTTAAAAGGACAATTTTACGGTGTTTTTGGGAATAACGATGGGGAAAAATTACTGTTATCTCAAAAATCAAATTATAGAATAAAACCAGGACCATATGAAATAACACTTAATAATTTTAAAATATTGATAATGCACGAGCCATACGCGTTAAATGCAGCAAAAAATAGCAATTTATATGATTTTGTATTCTTTGGTCATACTCATGAATTACTAGCGGAAAAATACAACAACACACTTATAATCAATCCTGGAGAATCATCTGGTTGGCTCACAGGAAAGGCAACTGCTGTTATTTTAGAACCTTTGACAAAAAAATATGAAATTTTAAACATTTGAGATACTAAAATGTGAATGCTTTAAAATTGACAAAATAATTTTTCAAGATTAAATTCTCTCATGAAAAGAAATCTTTTAATTTTTTAAATTTTGAAAACAACAAATTAAGTTTTAAAGAAAAAATAATACAGATTAATGAAAAGTGATATAATTTAGAAAGACCAATATATAGGAGGTGAAAAGGTAATGAGTAGTGATAGTTTCAGTTGCAGTTACTCAGATGAACCTTTGCCACGACCACCGTAAAAAATATATAGAGGAGGTAATAAAAATGGTAAAATTTTACACCACAAAAGAAAACAAAATTGTGGAAGTTGAAAAATTCGTTGAAAACTCTCTAATCAAAGTTATTGATCCTTCCGCTGATGAGATTCATATGCTTTCAAGTTTATTGCAATTTGATCCAGATTTTGTATACGACTCACTTGATGACGATGAAAGGGCACGTATTGAAGTAGATGAAGATACCGTATTAATAATCCTAAAAATCCCCAAAAAGTTCGATAGTAGTTCAAAGATTCCTTATCGTACCGTATCAGTTGGTATAATTATTGGAAAAAATTATACCATTTTTTCTTCGAAAGAACCCGTGGAATTTATAGAACATATGATTAAAAATAGTAAATTTGATATCAACAAAAAGAGCCGCATGATCTTTCAAATTTTCCTCTTAAATGCAAAGGTTTTTCTCGCATATTTAAAAGAAATAAATAAAACCATTAGCATTATTGAAGAAGAATTGCATAGATCAATGAAAAACAAAGAGCTTGAAGAAATGATGTACCTTGAAAAAAGTTTAGTATATTTTACTACTTCACTAAGATCAAATGAAATAATGATGGAAAAATTACTTAGGGGAAATATTATAAAAATTTATGAAGAGGATAAAGATGTTTTAGAAGATGCCATTATCGAAAACAGGCAAGCAATAGAGGTTTCAAATATATACAGTGACATCTTGGCAGGGATGATGGATTCATATGCCTCTGTTATTTCAAATAATTTAAATATCGTCATGAAAATATTAACAGTTGTTACTATATTAATGCAGATTCCGACAATAATAACAAGTTTCTACGGCATGAACGTGAAATTACCAATCCAGCACAATCCCTTGGCTTATCTATATATAATCATATGGTCCATTGGAACTGTGGCACTCATACTTGTTTGGTTTAAAAAGAAAAAATGGTTATAATCTCCTTTCAGCCAAGCTGAAAGGAGATTAATTGAAAAACTTTGTCATGGTTTCTACAACATAATCAATATCCTCTCTTTTTATCCAATAATGTGTAACAAACCTAAACACTCCGTCCTCTGGCGGGTTTATTTTTATGTTGTTTTTTAAAAGATACTCAATAAATTCATTTGTGGAAAAATTCTTATCAATCTTGAAAAATACCATGTTTATTTCAACCTTTTCGACAATTTCTATAAAGGCAAAATCACTCAACCTTCTCGCCAAATACCTTGCATTTTCATGATCCTCTTCCAATCTGAAACGCATTTTTTCCAATGCAACAATACCCGCCGCAGCTAATATTCCCACTTGCCGCATACCACCGCCCATTATTTTACGCTTTTTTCTTGCCCTTTCAATAAACTCCTTATTTCCAATCAAAAGTGAACCAACAGGTGCACACAACCCTTTTGAAAGACAGATATTTATAGAATCAGCATATTTTGCAATTTCTTTTGGTTCCACCTTTAAAAAGGTTGACGCATTAAACAATCTTGCTCCATCTAGATGAATAGGAATATTTCCTGCTATTTCTCTTATTTTTTTAAAGTTATCCAAAGGTATTATATTCCCGTTTGAATGGGCATTTTCAAGACAAATCAATCCTGTTCTGGGATAGTGTATATCTTTAACCTTCCTTATCTTACTCTCTAAAACTTCAGGAATCATTGCACCTTTTTTTGTCTCAACTGTTCTTAGCTGCACACCTGCAATTACCGCAGCAGCCCCTGCTTCATGCTGGACTATATGATAGTCGTCACCGATAATAACCTCGTCTCCTCTTTGACAATGGGTAAACAAAGCAAGTTGATTTGCAAAAGTACCACTTGGAACAAACAAGGAAGCTTCTTTTCCCAATATATCTGCACATAACTTTTCAAGCTTGTTTACCGTTGGATCATCCATATATACATCATCTCCAACTTCTGCGTATGCCATTGCCTTTCTCATTTCTTCTGTAGGTTTTGTTACTGTATCACTTCTTAAATCTATGTACATTAGAACACCTCCTTATCAAAAAAGGCCGAGGAATTCCTCGGCCATATAAACATTTAATTTAAAATTATTCTCCTTCCAATGGCGTACCTTTCGACGCCTCATCAAGAACGGAATTCAATGCTTTGAAGAAGTCTACTCCTTGTTTCCCCAATTTTCCCACTGTTTGACTTACAAGTGCTTGAGATTCAAGGATTGATAGCAGATTTGTTGGATCGTAGAAATACAAAACGTGTAATTCAACAATATTTCCCTTTCTTACTTCCCAACTTGCATATTTTAAAGCTCCACTGACAATAGCATTTGCCATAACCTTAGTAATTCCTTTATAAGCACTAACGGCTGCCTCAACAAGCTGTTGACTTGCTTTTTCTTCGTTGTTATTTGTCTGTACACTTTGTAATTGTCCTTCAACAACTTTTCTAAAGGTCTCAACTTTTGCATTTAAAAATTCCGCAATTTTACCCAAAGCTTGCGTTCTTGCTGCATTTTCGGCAATTGACATATTTACTCCGCCACCAACATTTACTCCTTCAAAAAGGAAAAGTCTCCCTTCACGTGCAAGTTGCGCAACTTTTGCTTCGTATGAATAACTTACTTGAACATTTTCTGCTTCTTTAGGTAATTTCCATATCCTAATTCCTTGTGCTTCAATATATCTATCTTTTGGTAATAAAAAGAATATAGCTCCAACAACCAACGCTGCAGCTAAAACACCCACACCTATCCACAACAACATGTTGTTTTCCATGGTATCACCTCCTCAGAAAATATTATAACATTAAGTTATTTAATTACAAAATCATATCCATATTTTAATTGCTCATTTTCCATCAAATGTTTTTGTACATACTGACCGCAATTACTACCTATTTTATTCTCCTCCAACTCCCCAATACTCACTATAACATCATATCCATTGTTTTTTAGTTTATCTACAAAACACTTGTGATTAACGGGCATAAAAGTATCAAGATCAATATCTGACTCTAATCTATTCTTTGTAGCAGAATAAGTGGGATTTAAAGGCGTAATTTTTATTAAAAACTTCTCTTTATCAAAGTATTTGATTATCACATCTGGATCAACTATATTCTGCTTTGCAAGCGCAAAATTCAATGTGACTTTTCTATCCTCTGATTTTACAAACATTTTTCCGTATTCTGCAATTTTTTCGAAATCCCACTTTCTAATGGGAATAATTTTATCGCGTTGTTTTAAATCTGTTGAATGAATAGAAAACTGCAACTGAAAACGACCTCTATAGTGTTTTTCTTTTAATCTAAATAATCTTTCAAAAAATTCATCAGTCCCCACTGGTGCAACTGTTGAAATAGATGGCATTAATCCAGGTGCGTTTAAAATACCAGGGAGTTCTTCTAAGACATCCAATACACCTTCATTTAGAGCGGGCTCTCCCATTCTTGCAAATTGAATTTTAAATTTTTTAACAGGCACATTTCTACCATACCTTGTATCTACCAAAAATAATATTTGCTCAATTATTTCTTCCTTCGACAACTTTCCATTGTAAAATCCCCCAGCATCGCACATTAAACAACCTACTGGACAACCGTTTAATGTGGAAACTATCAACACCCACTTTTCATCCCTTGGTATTGGAGGTTGTATAGATTCCACAAATTCCACAATGTTTCCCTTTGAAGTCTTTGCAAGGTATACATATGCAACTTTTTCATTACCAAATCTCTTTAATATTTTCAACACCCATCCCTCCTCAAAATCTTCATTCCTACCATAATACCATCACCTACTGCAATTGATGCTTGTCTGTAATTTGGATGCGCAACATCACCTATCAGATGGACATTCTTTGCTCTTAAAAAAGACAAATCTATCTTTCGCCCTATTGCAAGTAAAAGTGCATCAAAACGATAAATATTTTCTTTTGTCCTTATTTTAATAAAGTCATTAAAATTTAAAACTTCTTCAATTTTTTCACCCAAACGCATCTTAATTTTAAGAGATTTTGCTATATTATAAAGTCTTGGCAATGCTTTAATTTTTTTACTTCTAGAAAATAAAACAACGTTTTTCCCTTGAAGTCTTGCCCTAATTGCACCATCAAATGCCACATCACCTGCTCCATAGATTGCCAAATTTTTAGACTTTGGAAGATCTCTATACTCATACACAACCTTATCATTTTCAAATTCCTTTATTCTATTTGGTACAGTTCCAGTGGCAATTATTATTTCATCGAAAAAATAATTGTCTTTTTTGGTAATTATCTTGTTCTCTTCTACTATAACGACTTCATCTTTAATAACTTCAACTTTATATAAATTTAAAAATGATACCATATTTTTTACAATATCTTTCCCAGATGCTGGTTTAAAGATGGGAATATT
This sequence comes from Thermosipho sp. 1244, assembly GCF_018588215.1. Taxonomy (NCBI): domain Bacteria; kingdom Thermotogati; phylum Thermotogota; class Thermotogae; order Thermotogales; family Fervidobacteriaceae; genus Thermosipho; species Thermosipho sp. 1244. The sequence goes on along the minus strand of NZ_LNGA01000033.1, from coordinate 10,763 downwards.
TTCCACTCTCCAAGCATTAATTAACATTCCACCAAGTTGCTTCTTTTCAAAAATTGTACAATCTATCCCATATCTTTTTAAAAAAACTGCAGCAGAAATCCCCGCAGGGCCTCCCCCCACTATTCCAACGCGCATAAAATTTCCTCCGTTGAGGAAATAATTGCAAATCCATGAGCTAGTGATTTCAACGACGAAAAATGATAAAATTCATTTTTATCCCAAAGCGCATCTTCTACCATAACAATATTAAATCCTCTTACAAACCCACTTCTAGCCGTTGTTTCACAACAAAGATGTGTCATAACTCCAGTTATTATCAAATCAGTTATACTTTCTTTTTTTAAATAATCCTCCAAATCCGTTTTATAGAATGCATCATATGTATCTTTTTTTACTATTTTTTCCACAACAAAATATGGGTCTATACTCTCCACTACATTTCCCCACCATCTTCTCATATTCTCCGAAGCTCCCACGTGCAATGTTGAAACAATGGGATATCCTTTTTCTTTAAATTTATCTACTAACTTCTCTATATTTTCAAAAATGTTTTCAATCCCGCTCAAATAAGCCGGGCTTTTTTCATCAAAAAAATAGCTTTGAACATCTATAATTAACAAAGCAGGTCTATTTAAAATGAGAGGATGTTTTTTTCGCTCTTTATAAAAATTCATTCTAATAACTCCTTTACCGTATTTTCCAAATCTTTATTATACTTAAAGAAATTATATGGGATATCTCCTGGCTTTTCGTTATAGTAAGGCCTTGTGCAATGTTTACATCCTGATGTTAAAAAGGCCCTTCCCAAATTTTCTTCGTATCTATAATTTATCTTTTCCAACATATTTCCTTTAAACACAAAAGTATCCATTGAAACTTCCTTTTCAAAAATTAAATACCTTGCCAATTGAATCTTTCTATACCTATTTCTATCTGGAGGTATTTTATCTTCTAACTTAGTCCCTTTTATCGGAGTAAACGCAAATAATGCAACATTTACGCCAAAATTTTTCATGTTATAAAAGAAATCAATCAATTCTTTATCACTTTCTCCCATTCCAACAATAACATGAGTGGTTATTCTACCAGGATATTTTTTTGCAGCACTCTTTATTAAATCCATTAACTTCTTAAAATCTCCTCCTCTAATCTTACTAAATAACCTTTCATTAACCACATCAACCGATAAACCAATTGAATCAATTCCAAGCGAAAAATAACTATCTATTTCTTCTAAAGTTAGAGCTCTTACGGAAACAGAAATTACTTTTCCCTTTAAAATCTTTAAAATTTCTTCTAAATCCTTTCTATATCCTCTATAACTTACAACCTGCAAACATATTCGCTTTACATTTATATTTTTCAAATCATTACTTGAAACCTTTTTCCAAACAACTCTAGATAAAAACTTATTATCCACATCCACACTTCGTGCATGGGAACAAAATCCACAATCAAAAGCACACCTACCATCAAGCATAAAATAGGCTGTATCCATCTCAATTTTTTTCTTTACATACCCCAAAAGACCTAGTGTTCCATAAGATGCTCTCAATATCATATTATTCACCTCAACTAACATCTAAAAATTCTATTCTTTCCCTATACAATGTCTTTACATGCTCTATCAATTTTCTGTATGCATCCATATTTTCCACTATATACTTTGCATCTTCCCTTGCCTTTACAATAATATCTATATCATTTACTATATCTGCTACTTTAAATTCAGGAAGTCCATGTTGTTTTACTCCTAAAAACTCTCCCGGTCCCCTTAATTTTAAATCATATTCTGAAATTTTAAATCCATTGTTTGTTGATGCAAAAAAGTTCAACCTTTCCAAAGTTTCTCTTGAAACATTTCCCACAGTAAGAAAACAATAAGATTGTTTATCTCCTCTTCCCACTCTTCCTCGAAGTTGGTGAAGTTGTGCAAGTCCAAACCTTTCCGCATTTTCAATTACAATTACAGTAGCTTGAGGTACATCTATTCCCACTTCAATAACACTTGTTGAAACAAGGATTTTTATCTCACCTTTTGAAAACTTATACATTGTTTCATCTTTTTCAAAATCGCTCATCTTACCATGAATCAATGCAATAGGAATATTTTTAAAGATTTCATCTTTCAATCTTTTATACATAGTAACCGCCGCTTTTACGGAAAGCTTTTCTGATTCATCAATTAAAGGATATACTATATACGCTTGCCCACCATTTTCAATTTCTTGCACAACAAATTTATACACATCTTCTATTTTTGTTTGATGAACCACAAATGTCTTTATAGGTTTTCTTCCTTTTGGCATTTCATCAATTATAGATACATCTAAATCTCCATAAACAGAAAGGGAAAGGGTCCTTGGAATAGGCGTTGCAGTCATAACTAACGTATCCACTAGTTTTCCTTTGGTAATAAGTTCTTTTCTTTGTTTTACACCAAATCTATGTTGCTCATCAATTACCACCAATCCTAAATTTTTAAAATGTACATCCTCTTGTATAAGCGCATGTGTTCCAACTATTACATCTATATCTCCATCTTTTAACATTTGCTTTATTCTATTTTTTTCCAAACTGGAAGTTGCTCCTAAAAGCAATGCTACTTTTATTTTAAATTTTGATAGATGGTCATATATCTTTTTGTAATTTTGTATAGCTAGAATCGATGTTGGCACCATTACCGCAGATTGAAATCCTGCTTCAAAGTTATCCAAAATAGCAAGCTCTGAAACTATAGTTTTTCCAGAACCTACATCTCCCTGCAGCAACCTATTCATAGGTTTATTAGATCTCAAATCCTCTTGTATTTCTTTATACGCTTTTAATTGCGCCTTGGTTAATTTAAACGGGAGTTCTTCTAATAATTTTGAAGAGTAAATTCCATAAAAATTCTTCGAGATTCCTCCAACAAATTCACTTTCCTTTTTTGTTAATAAAAAAGCAATCTGTAAATACAACAACTCTTCGTATGCCAGTCTAAATCGTGCCATTTTTTGATGGTATACACTCCTTGGAATGTGCATACCTGTATATGCTTGATGTATATCTAATAACTCCCTTTTTCCCCTTATATCTTCAGGTATAACTTCTTTATAATTATAAATGTTATAAAGGTTTTCTTTAACAACCTTTCGAATGACATGTTGCTTTATCCCTTCGGTAAGCGAATAAATAGGAACAATTTCCCTTTTTGAACTTTTTACCATCTCAATTTCTGGATTGTGTATTTCAAGAGCACCGTAAAAGCCTTTTTTTACAGTTCCAAAGACATACACTTTTTTGCGCAAAAAAGTCTTTAAGATATTTTCCATAAAATCTTGATTAAACCATTTTAAAAGAATTTGATACATTCCATCTGCCAAAACAGCACTAACTATTGAAACACCACTTTTTTTTATTTTTTCAACTGAAGTTAAAATCCCGGTAGTAACTATTTTTTCATCTTCTTTAATTATGGAAAGCGGAATTACTTTTCTTCTATCTTCATAATCACGAGGGAAATAATTTATCAAATCTTCCACGGTATTTATTCCCAATTTTTTTAATTTTTCAGCCCTTTTTGGACCCACACCTTTTAAATATTTTGCAGACATCTCAAGTGATTTTAAATTTTCGAGCTTTTCTACTTTATATACCAAATACATTTTCTTAAATCTTTTTATCATCCCAGGAACATAGCTCATACGTTTTTCTATTCGCTCTTTTGGCAATTTTTTCATAGCAGTTATATAATCATAAAATTCCTGAAGTCTATTTGAAACTTCAGAAATGTTCACAAGAGGATCATCTATTTTTTTTATGTTCTCTTCAAAAAATTCAATTAATTCTTCAAAATCTTTTATATTTTCCGCATAATCCAAAAATTCCTCGATTAAAAATGGAATATACAATTTTACCCTCCCGTTGATACTATCTTTCCACTATCCATCTTAATTATCCTATGAGCTTTTTTGGCAACGTTTGGATCGTGGGTTACTATGACAAAAGTTGTACCTAACTGTCTGTTCATATCCAATATGATTTCCATAATTTCTTCACTGTTTTCTGTATCTAACGCCCCTGTAGGCTCATCTGCCCACACTATTTTGGGATTATTTATTAGTGCACGCGCAATTGCAATTCTCTGTTGTTCACCACCAGACATCTCACTGGGGTATGCATATGCCCTATGGTCAATATGCAATCTTTCAAGCCATTCAAGCGCTTTCTTTCTTATCTCCCGTGTACTTAATTTTTTCGAGAGCAAAAGTGGAAGTTCAACATTTTCAACAGCGTTTAATACCGGAATCAAATTAAAAAATTGGAATATAAATCCCATATATTTGGAACGAAAAACAGTTTTCTTATCTTCATTCATTTTCACAAGATCTTCTCCAAGAACTTCCACACTTCCTGAGGTGGGCTTATCAAGCCCGGAAAGACAATTTAAAAGAGTCGTTTTTCCACATCCGGAAGGCCCTAAAATTGCAACTATTTCTCCTTCTTCTATCTCCAAATCTACGCCTTTTAAAGCTTCTATTTTTTCATTTTTTCCATATAATTTTGTTAATTTTTTTGCTTTAACAATCATTTTCTTCACTCCATGTTATAATTTCTCATGTAATATTATAACATGGGAGGGATAACGTGAAAGCAACAATAATATTAAATGGAAACGCAAAAGAAACATTGTACATTAACTCGGACATAATAATTGCAGCAGATGGAGGAGCAAAAGTTTTAAAGGAAAGGGGTATTCTTCCAAATGTCATCATAGGAGACTTAGATTCTTTGGATAATGATACTTTGGAATATTTCAAACAAAATAACGTTGAAATCATTGAATACCCAAAAGAAAAAGATGAAACGGACTGTGAAATAGCAATTAAATACGCAGTTGAAAATGGATACGACGAAATCGAAATATTAAATTTTTTTGGCGAAAGACTTGATATGATACTTGCTTTATTTGGATTGATGAAAAAATTTGACACAAAAATTTTGTTAAGATCCGAAAAATTAGAATGTTCCATTATCAAAAATACATTTGAAAAAAACGTGAAAATAGGAGAAATTTGGTCTTTTATTCCAATTTGTAATGCAAAACTCAAACTAGATGGTTTCAAATACGCATTTGATGGAAAAATGAACATAGAAAATCCCATTGGAATTAGTAATGAAACTAGTTCTAAAAATATAAAAGTACAAGTTTTTGAAGGAGAGGTGATTTATTTTAGATGGTTGAAAAAACCGTTGTGATTTTAGGTGCTACAGGTTCAATTGGCACTCAAACATTAGACGTAATAAAAAAACTAAAAGGATATAAGGTAACTGGAGTTGTATTTGGGAAAAATAAAAAACTTGGGGAAAAAATTGTAAAAGAATACAATGTAAATTTTTATTACTCCCAAGTATTATCAAATGTCTCTTCCATAGAGGAACTTTTGGAAAAAACAACCCCAGATATAGTTGTTGCGGCAATTCCTGGGTTTAATGGTGTTATATCTACATTCAAGGCTATTAAATTCACAAAAAGACTTGCTCTTGCCACAAAAGAGGCCTTAGTTTGTACAGGACCATTGTTAAAAAAAGCTTGTAAAGATGTAGAATTAATACCCGTTGATAGCGAGCATTCTGCCATCTTTCAGATTTTTGATGAAAACGTAGAAAAAATATTAATAACCGCATCAGGTGGTGCAATAAGAGAATATGATAACATAGAGAACCTCACTCCAAAAGAAATATTAAAACACCCTGTATGGAATATGGGACAAAAAATAACAGTCGACTCATCAACTATGATAAATAAAGCCTTTGAAGTAATTGAAGCATACGAATTATTTGAATTAGACACAATAGATGTATTAATACACCCCACGGGCACAGTTCATGGTGCAGTTTTCTTGAAAGACGGTACAGTAAAAATACATTTTGGATTCCCTGATATGAAAATACCAATTTCATATGCACTGACTTATCCAAAGAGAATGTATATAAACCTAAATTGGCCAAAGTTTAAAGGGGAAAATTTTATTTTCTCAGAGGTAAGTGAAGAAAAATACCCCGCATTTTTTTATGGTAAAAAAATTATTAAAGATCTTGCAAAAAGAATAGCATTTAACGCCGCAGATGAAGTCGCAGTAAATATGTTTTTGGAAAATAAAATAAAGTTTCACAAAATCTCAAAGATAGTTATAAACACCTGTGAAAAAATAAATGGCAAAATAAGGGATTTAGAAGATGTTTTTGAAGTAGACAAACTTGCAAGGCAAATTGCAAATAATTTTTGATGTGTTATAATTTATGTGAAATACCTTTCTTCTAAAAAAAGGGAAGCCGGTGAAAATCCGGCACGGGGACGCCACCGTAACCGGGGACGAAATCAGCATAAATGCCACTGGGGAAGACCTGGGAAGGCGCTGAAAGTAGGATGAACCGGGAGTCGGGATACCTTTTTTTAGAAGAAGAAAACCACCTTTACGGTCCCTAAAGGTGGTCAATTTCTTTTAAATATACCCAGGAGGTGAAGATATGAAAAAACTAGGGGTTTTGTTTTTAGTTGTTCTTAGCTTTATTGCATTCTCAATTTCTATTGTGGATGACGCAGGAAGATTGGTTGTCTTTGAAAAAACACCTGAAAAAGTCGTTTCTGCAGCACCAAGTTCAACTAAATTTTTATTAAAACTTGGATTAGACAAAAAAATAGTTGGAGTTACAGATTGGGATAGCTTTAACGCAGAAAAGATTGGAAATATGGTACCTTTAAACATTGAAAAAATTTTGTCTTTAAACCCAGATGTTGTGATTATCTTTGGCGGGTTTCAACTTCCAGAAGTTGAAAAATTAGAAAAATTTGGAATAAAAACATTGGTGCTTAATCCTGTTTCTTTAAATGATGTAGCAAGAGACGTAATGTTACTTGGAAGTGTATTTGGCAAGGAAAAAGAAGCAAAAATGATAAAAGATGAAATTTTATCAAAATTGAAAGATTATGGTACAAAAACTGCAAAAATTCCACTTAATGAAAGGCCAAAGGTATTCTTTACAATTACAGTACCCAACGATGAAACAAAAGATTTATGGACTGCAGGAACGGGCTCTTACATAAACGAACTCATTACTATTGCTGGCGGAGTAAATATCTGTGCACCATACACAGGAAATAACGGTTGGTTCTCTGTAAATTGGGAATTTTTAACTATAAACAACCCAGATATAATAATAATAGCAGGATACGGTGATCCAAATCAAATAAAAGAAAAGATAAAGGGAAATAAACTCTTTTCATCTTTAAAAGCCGTTAAAAATGAGAAAGTATTAGTTATTGATGGAAATGATATTAGCTCAATCTCACCAAATATAGTAAAATACCTTGATATATTCTATAATTTCTTTTACGGAGGAAATAAATGAAAAAATTTTTTAATCCTAAAACTGGGAGGATTATCCTTCCAGTTTTCTTTCTTTTAATTTTATTCTTAAATCTTTCAATAGGTAGTGTCAAATTACCAGTTTCTTATATATTCAATGCTCCAAATGAAAGAATTAAATTTTTAATATGGAATGTAAGATTCCCCAGAATTTTAATGGGAATAATTTCTGGTTCAATATTAGCTTTAGTAGGAAATATTTTTCAAACAATAATGAAAAATCCATTAGTTGATCCATACCTTATTGGTACATCTTCTGGTGCGGGATTTGGCGCAGTACTTGCAATATACGCTGCAGTTTCACTCAATAAAGTATTCAGCGTAAACTTTTTCTCTTTTTTATTTTCCATAATAGCCTCACTTCTTACCATCCTCCTCGCAAAAAGAAAAAATATAATCCCTATAACGCATCTTATTTTATCCGGTGTTTTAATAAGTACAATCTTTTCTTCCGCTACTATATTGTTAATTAGTCTATCGAGAAAAACTCTTACAAGTGCCCATATTTGGTTGTTTGGAAGTCTTTCAGGAATAACATTGGATGATCTTATCCTTCCATTTTCTGCACTAATTATTCTTTTTTTATCTGGATATATAAAAAACAAAGAATTAGATGCTATAGCATTAGGTGAAGAAGAAGCAAAACTTCTTGGTGTTGAAACTGAAAAAATCAAGTGGTTTTTTTATCTACTAGGTTCTTTTTCAATTTCTGTCATAGTATCAAAAACTGGAATCATAGGTTTTGTGGGATTGATAATTCCTCATGCTGCAAGGATTTTGACAGGCCCCAAACATAAATACAGCTTAATGGGTAGTGCATTACTTGGTGGAATATTCCTCTCTATTTCAGATACAATCGCTAGAACAATTGCCTCACCTATTGAGATTCCAATAGGTGTTATCACTTCTTTTATTGGTGCACCACTTATGTTTATCCTTTTAAAAACTAAAAAATAATGTATAATTCTATTGAGGTGATTACATGAAATTAATATCAAAAAATGCCTTAGAAAAACTAAAAAAGGTAAAGTTATTTGTTTTAGATATCGACGGTACATTTTCACTTAGTGGAAATTTATTACCAGGCTCAATAGCTTTTGCAGAAAAAACAAAAAAACTAAATAAAAATTTTGTCTTCCTAACAAACAACTCGAACAAATCTATAGAATCTTATATAAAAGAATTTTCAAAAAATGGGCTATCTATAACAGAAAATCAAATTTTCACAGCAGGTATCGAAACTGCCGAATATCTCTTTGACAAATTTGGCCCTAAAAAAGTTTTCATTGTGGGAAATAATGAAATAAAAAATATTTTTGAAAAAGCAGGACATACAGTCGTGGAAACTTTAGACCCTGAAGTTGTAATTGTAACTTTTGATAACACCCTTAATTACGAAAAACTTGCTAAAGCTTCTTCCTACGTCTCTAAAGGTAAACTCTTTGTATTAACAAATCCAGATTTAAACTGTCCATCAAGCATTGGCCCAATACCAGATACAGGGGCAATAGCAAGTGTAATAACCAAAGCAACAGGAAAAAAACCGGATATTGTTTTTGGAAAACCAGATCCTTTAATTTTAGAAATGATAATGAAAAAAAATAACGTAGTAAAGGAAGAAACTTGTGTTATCGGTGATAGATTATACACCGATATATTATTGGGAAAAAGAGCAGGTGTTTTAACTATTTTGGTTCTAACTGGAGAGGCTAAAGAAAGTGATATTACAAATATAAAACCTGATATAATTGCAAAGGATATCGGTGAAATTTCACAACACATCAGGTGATAAAAAGTGATAAAATACAATCTTAGGATGAAAAGAGTTGAAAAATTAGTTGAACTTGCACAAAGCGGATTAATTGAAGCATTAGAATTGATAATTGAAAAGTATTATCCAATGGTCGTAAAAATATCATCAAAATATTATGCTCCATGGGCAGAATTTGAAGACATAATCCAAAATGGTCTTATCGGACTTATCAAAGCCGTTTTTTACTTTGACTTTGAAAAAAGTTCTTTTAATTCCTTTGCATGGAGAAGTATAGAAAGCGAAATTAAAACTTTTATAACATATCTAAATAGAAGAAAAAATAAAATCCTTTCAGAATCATCGAGCATAGATAGTCTAAATGAAACAGAAGGCTCAGAACAAGCAGATTATTCACTAGAAGATAAGAACTCAAGTGTTATAAAAAACGCATTTATTCAAATAATAAAAGAAAAAATCATGAACTATCTCAAAGATATGGAAATAGATATTTTTGAAATGTGGTTGGAAGGCTACACATACAAAGAAATCGAAAAAAAGCTAAACATAAATTTAAAAAAAATAGATAATACTGTACAAAAAATTAAAAGGATCGGAAAAACAAAAATTGACAAATTCATACTGGATCAAATTTTCTCTAATTAACCCTTATTCCCCCCTAAATATAGACATTTCATAAAATTATTTTCACAACTAATAAAAAAAAATAAAAAGACCGGAAAATAACCGGTCTTATCTGGTGGAGGCGGCGGGAATCGAACCCGCGTCCGAAAGCAGAACCCTCCGAGCTTCTCCGAGCGCAGTCCGTGTTTTTTATTCGGAGCCAAGACGCCCACGGACAGGCTTCTCGACCCCTATCCTTCCTCTAATTTTGCGGCTTTGAGTGGAAGGAATACTCAAAGCCACTAGACCGGTTATGTCACGCCCTAGCCAGAACCCCGGTCAAATTCTGGTAGGACGGCAGCTTTTTAAATTAAGCTGCTAATGCTAATTCTTCATTGGCATTTATCTTTTCCCCGTGCTTTTTTACGAGAAACACGGAAAACTCGGCTCGCTTCTCGGAGGATTCCACCCCCGTCGAAACCAGTTCGCCCCCTCAATATGGGACCTCAAACGTAATTTTTCGTTCAAAAAAAGGTCCCATTCTGGGGACCTGGTGCCGAGGGCGGGACTTGAACCCGCACGGGCTATACGCCCACATGGCCCTCAACCATGCGTGTCTGCCTATTCCACCACCTCGGCTCGCAATTATCATTATATCATTAAACATTAATTCCGTCAACATTATTTGGGAGTGTTTCAAAAATAAGAGGAAGTGGTTCAAAAATAAAAGGGGAGATGATATAATCTCCCCTGATATGAGAAGAACTAACATAAAGAAAATACTCAAACTTGTTAAAAAATTTTACAACAATATTTTACCACAACTTCCTCAAAAATCTACCTCCAAAGGTAGACCTAAGAAATACCCAGACGCACTAATTCTTTCCTTAGCAGTTTTAAAAGAACTGTTTGCTCTTTCGTTTAGAGAGACATTAGAAATGGGTGCATTATACTTTAAGAGAGTTCCATCTCTTAGA
>NZ_LNGA01000032.1:0-113521 GCF_018588215.1 Thermosipho sp. 1244 | reverse complement strand
AGTATTTTATTATATTTTTGTATCTATTTTTTGATTTCGGATTAGTCTCTTACTATTTTTGAAACAGACTCAACTTATATTGACAAAAAATATAATTTATGATATGTTAACTTAGGCACCTTTAAATTGGTCCTGAGAGGCCAGAAAGGAGGAATTAGTATGGATTTTGAAAGCACATTAGGGGTCTATCAAAATGTAAATGGATGGAAAAAGGTTATTCTAGCCCTTCAACACTTTCTAGCCATGTTTGGAGCCACCGTTCTTGTTCCACTTCTTACAGGTCTTGATCCACTCGTCGCGCTCTTCACAGCTGGTTTGGGAACATTAACATTTCATTTTATTACCAAAAAGATAGTTCCAGTTTTTCTTGGATCAAGTTTTGCATACATTGCTCCAATAATCTTAGTTAAAGAAAAAACGGGAGATTTAAGGTATGCAACTGGGGGTATAGTCGTTGCAGGAGCTGTATATTTAATCTTTTCGCTATTGATAAAAATGATTGGAACTGAAAAAATCAAAAAATTATTTCCACCTGTAGTTACGGGTCCTATGATTATGGTTATCGGATTAAGCTTGAGCCCTGTGGCAATTGATATGGCATCAAAAAATTGGAGTGTTGCAATAATTGTTATTGTAACCATTATCTTGTCTACAACAGTTTTCAAAGGATTATTCAATCTAATACCAATACTAATCGGAATAAGCATAGGATATATATTCTCACTAATAACTGGAAATGTAGACCTTACCCCAATGAAAAACTCTGCATTTGTATCCATTCCAAAATTTATGCTTCCAAAGTTTGATATTTCATCAATTCTTCTTATTGCACCTGTGGCAATAGCAACTTTTATGGAGCACATAGGTGATATTACAACTAACGGAGCTGTAGTAGAGAAAAATTTCATAGAAAATCCAGGACTTCACAGAACATTAATTGGTGATGGAATTGCAACAATGATAGCGGGTTTTTTGGGAGGTCCTGCAAATACGACTTACAGCGAAAACACGGGAATTTTGGCTTTAACAAAGGTATATGATCCATCTGTTTTAAGACTTGCCGCAATATTTGCAATATTTATGTCCTTCTTTTCAAAATTTGGTAGCATATTACAGACAATCCCCACTGCAGTTATAGGTGGTGTAAGCTTGATATTATTTGGAATGATTGCATCAGTTGGATTAAGAACAATAGTTAACGAAAAAGTAGACTTTTCAAAGCCAAAAAATTTAATCGTTTCTTCCTTAATACTCACACTAGGTATCGGCGGTGCAAGTTTTACAATAGGTTCTATAGAACTCAAGGGGCTTGCACTGGCAGCTATTGTTGGAATAATAGCAAACCTTGTAATTCCCGAAAGAAAATAAAAATCTTCGGTTACCCCGAAGCTTTTTTTATATAAAATTGTCCTGACAAAAAATAAAGTAATCTTTTTGGTACAAATCTTATTATTAAATACATAAAAAAAACCATAATAAAGTAATTTAACAACCAAAATTTTTCTAAAAATAATAACGGATCCTTTATTAAAGGCATAAAAAGCCCAGGAATCACTATATGATATCCCAAAACAAAGAGTGTAAACTTACCAAATAACATGAAAAAACCCTCTATTTTCCTTGAAACAACTAAATTTGAAAAGGAAATTACAAAGATCAAAGTGAAAAACTCCACAACATATGAAATAAGAGGATAATTTCCATAATTTGCTTCTCTCCAGTCGTTAAATCCATTCAAACCCGTCAACAAAAAAATCAAAAATCCGGAAATTCCAAGTAATAAAAGAGGTTTTTTTACTTTAAAGTTAAATCCTTTTCTTTTAAATAACCATCCCAAGTAAAACCATACCAATCCATGAAAAACCACTTCTAATTTAAAGAATTTAGTTTGTACATTAACTAAAATAGTAGATAAAATAGAAAACAAAGGAATTAAATAGGTAACTTTTAATCTAACAAATATCACAAAACAAATCTCTGCAATTGAAAACATATATAAATACCACAACGGTAACACGTTTACAGGTATATCTATTGGAGCATATCCAAAAATTATAAAATCAAAAAACGTATAAAAAACATCAGTTGTTAGATGTAAAACTTTGTTTATAGCAAAATACAAAAAATAACCTATTGTTGCCATAAAATAAAATGGCACCAATATATTAAAAAAAATCTTTTTCAACTTCAAAGAAAAAGTCTCTTCTTTAAATAAAAATCCAGAAATAAACATAAAGGATGCTAGAACATTAGAGACATAAGAAACATACCTTTCAGGCGCATACGAATGAGCAAAAATAATTAAAACCATCAAAAAGCCCTTTGCAATATCTATCTCTTTTATACGCATAACACACCCCTATAAAATTTTATCATATTTAACAATTTTGTTAAATTTTATTGGTGGAAAAATCCTATATAAATGATAGAATTGATTTACTTGAAAAGGGAGGGAAAATATGAAGAAAATTCACATAAAAACATACGGTTGTCAAATGAACGAAAACGACAGCGAAATCGCCAAATTTTACCTTGAAGAAGCAGGTTATGAAATTACCGAAAATGAAAAAGACGCAGATATTGTGATTTTAAACACTTGCGTAGTAAGAAAAAAATCGGAAGATAAATTTTACAGTCATATTGGTGAATTAAAAAAACAAAATAAAATAATCGGAGTTATGGGTTGTGGAGCAGAAAAAGAAAAAGAAAATCTATTTAAAAGAGGGGTAAAATTTGTTATTGGGACACGTGCTATTTTGTTTGTTCCAAAAGCAGTTGAAAAAGCCATTAAAGGAAAAAAAAGTGCATATTTCGAGGACAAACTCGATGAAATAAACTATCCAAATATTTTGAAGAGAAACTCAAAACATCACGCATGGATAACTATAATATACGGTTGTAACAGGTTTTGTACATATTGTATAGTTCCATACACGCGGGGAAAAGAAAAATCTAGAAAGGAAGAAAGTATTCTTTCTGAAGTTAAAAACCTTGCAAAAAATGGCATAAAAGAAATCACATACTTAGGTCAAAACGTTGATGCATATGGAAAAGACTTACAAGATGGAAGCTCACTTGCAAAGCTTTTAAACCAAACAACAAAAATTGAAGGTATAGAAAGAATATGGTTTTTAACTTCATATCCAACGGATTTTTCACTGGATATAGCACATGAAATAGCAAAGAGCTCAAAAATAGCAAAAAGTATACACCTTCCCGTCCAACACGGAAGTAACAAAATATTAAAAAAGATGAATAGAAGATATACAATAGAAGAATATGAAGAATTAATATCACAAATCAGAAAAATTGTCCCAGACGCTTCAATTTCAAGTGATATTATCATAGGTTTTCCAGATGAAACAGAAGAAGATTTCGAAAAAACTGTAGAACTTGTTAAAAAAATAAAATTTGAAAGGCTAAACCTTGCGATTTATTCTCCAAGAGAAGGTACCATAGCCTGGAAATACTTTAAAGATAACGTTCCAAGAATGGTTAAAACTAGAAGAATGGCTTATATTTTAAACCTTCAAAAACAAATAAACAAAGAATTAAATGAAAAATACTTAGATCAAACTGTAGAAATAATAGTTGAAACAAAAGCAAAATCTGGTCTATATTACGGTAGAGACATAAGAAATAAAATAATTGCCTTTGAAGGTGACAAATCTCTCATTGGAAAAAAGATACTAGTTAAAATCAAAAAAACAACTGCTGGTCCATTGTATGGTGATTTAGTAAAAATTATATAAAGGAGGGGGTATTATGGCTAAAAACATTCCTATCAAAGAATTAATCAGAGAATACATTCTATCAACTATCGGTGTAATTTTGACGGCATTGGGACTTGTTATCTTTTTAATTCCAAACAACATAGCAGCAGGTGGAGCATCCGGACTTGCAATAATTTTACACTCTGTTGTACCAATTCCAGTTGGTATTTGGATGTATATAATAAACGCTGTGCTATTTTTAATAGCGTTTATTATAATAGGTTTTGATTTTAGCTATAAAACGATTTACTGCACTTTCCTATTAAACTTCTTTATTGACTTTTTCGACAGGGTTGTAAAAATTCCAACCTATGATGGTAATGACCTTATGCTTGCTGTATTTTTTGGAGACATACTAACTGCTATAGGAATGGCTATAACTTTTTCTCAAAATGCGTCAACTGGTGGAACAGACATCATTGCAAAGATATTTAATAAATTCTTTTCAAGCCCAATGGGAACAACACTTCTCGTAATAGATTTCTTTATAGGGTTTATGGCAGGGGTTGCCTTTGATCCAAAGATAGGTATGTACTCCATTCTTGCTATAATAATAAATGGTACTACAATTGATTTTGTACTAAAAGGTCTAGAACTTGCAATAACAGTTACGATAATCTCGGATAACAATAAACCCATTGAAGACTTTATCTTAAAAAACATGGGAAGAGGATTCACTTATTTAAAAGGAAAAGGTGGATATACCAAAAAAGATAGGGATATAATATTTGTTTCCATTAGAAGGCGCGAACTTAGTGAATTAATATACTTTATAAGAAAAGTAGATCCTAATGCTTTTGTTATAGTCAACGAATCAAGATACGTTTTGGGTGAAGGTTTTAAGAGGAATTTGTGAGGCGATAACATGAAAGCATTAATAATAATTGATATGCAAAATGATTTTGCAAAAGAAGGAGGCGCTTTATATTTCAAAGGCGCAGAAGATGTTATTCCACACATTTTAAAATTAATATCCAATGCAAAAAATGAGAATCTTCCCATTATATTTACCCAAGATTGGCATGAAGAAAATGATGAGGAATTTAAAATTTGGACTAAGCATTGTGTGAAAAATACAGATGGTGCTAAAATTATAGATGAAATACTAGAGCTAATAAAAGATTACAACAATGCATATTTTATTAAAAAAACTAGATACTCTGCTTTTTACAATACAAATTTTGATAAAATTATCAAAAATTTGAATATCACCGAAGTTGACCTTGCAGGTCTAGTCTCAAATATCTGTGTATTGTTTACCGCCGAAGAATTGAGAAATCGGGATATAAAAGTAAATTTATTTAAAAATGCAACAAATTCCTATGATCAGAAATTACATGAACTTTCTCTTAGACTCATGGATGAAGTATTGAAAATTAATATAAAAGAGGTGTAAAATGAATATAAAGAAAGTAACCTTTCTTGCGGTTATAACAAACATATTTTTAGCGGTCATAAAAATTATCACAGGCATATTATTTAACAGCATAGCTATACTTGCAGATGGTATAGATAGCTCTACGGATATCATTACCTCTCTTGTTACCTTCTTTGCGACAAGACTTTCGGTAAAACCACCAGATAAATTACATCCATATGGTCATTCAAAAATAGAAAATATTGGTGCAAAAATAATCTCATTTGTAATTTTTTATGCAGGTGTTTCACTTTTTATAGAAAGTGCTAAAAAATTTGTAACAAAAGAGTATTTCCAGATAATAGGTATATTACCATTAGTAGTTACGTTAATATCCATTACATTTAAAACTATTCTTTTTCTAATAGAATACACTTATGGAAAAAAATACAACAGTTCTTCGCTTCTTGCAGAAGCATTAAATATGAGAAATGATATATTATTATCTTCCCTTGTATTTTTAGGAGTATTTTTAAATAAATTAGGACTTGAATGGGTGGATCCTTTGGTTGGAATGGTAATGTCTGCTATAATAATAAAGGTGGCGTTTGAAATTTTCACGGAAAATGCATACGTGCTTCTTGACGGTATTACTCCTAAAGATACGTGGATATACGATACCATAATAAATGTATGCAACGATTGTAGTGGAATCAAAAATCCTCATAAAATAAGAGTTAGAAAAATAGGAAATGTATACGATATAAACATGGATATTGAAGTTGATCCTAATATGACAGTTAAAGAATCACATAAACTTACAAAATGCATAAAAGAAAAATTAATAAAAATTACAAATAATAAAATATACGATATAGTTATACATATTGAACCATTTGAAAATAAGGAAAATGAACCGTATGGGATCGGGGGAAAAAATGAAGAAAATCACAATCATTCTATTAATGATTAGTATTTTTTCTTTTTCCATTTCAAAAAATGAAATAATCGAATTATCAAAAAAAAATCCAGAATTATCTTGGAAAAAGTATCTTGAATACGTACTTGAAAACCCAACAGACACATCAATTGAAAAGTTGGGCAAAAAAATAAAGATAAAAATCCAAATAAAAGATAACGAAAATTTAAACTTTTTAATAAAAGAAGACATTAATGGGTTAAGGAATTATTTAAAAGAAACCTCACCAAGCACAGAGATTTTGAACCTAATAAACTTCTTCTTTCCACAGATAGAGAGCTTAGTTAAAGATTCCATTGAAAATCCAAAATATGACTCATTTGCAGAAAATATAATATTTCTAAAAATTACAGATCCAAGAATAGAAACTAAAAAAGCGGCAAAGGAGCTTACGAATTTTTTTCTAAAATATCCCACAATGTTAACATACAATGTTGTTTCTTTATTCAAAAATAAATCTTTTTCCAAAGATTTAGGATTTAACATATTAAACTACATCGTACAAAATATCAATAACTTTGATGAGGAAAAATATCCAATCTTAAATAGAATAGTTGATTTCTCAAAAAATATTGGTGGTACATACACATCAAAGTATTTACTAGATTTAGAAAAATATGTTGAAATTTTAGAAAAAATAAATGAAAATAAGATAGAAAACGTAAACCTAGAAAAATTACAAATAAATAATTTATCAATAAAAAAAGATATTTTGCTACAAAAAATAAACAAATATAATTCACAATACACAATTAACAAAACAAATAACACAAAAAATGAAATAAAACCTTCAAAATCTTCAAACACCTTTGAACTATTTCTATTAATTATCCTTTTTGGACTTATTTTCTCGTTTAGAATAGTAAGGTTTTATATCTTTTATACATTAAGACTTAAGAAAATTGCCGCATTAACGTATAAAAAAATAGTAGAAAAAGATCCAATGAATGAAGAAAAGCATTTAAAACTTGCACAACTGTATGAAGAAGCAGGAATGTACGATGAGGCACTACAAGAATATAATTTAATAAAGCGTATAAAAATATAAATCCTCCCAGATGGGAGGATTTATATTTCAACGTTTCTTAAGTATTTTGCAGCATCTTCAGGTGGTACGGGATTTATATAAAAACCTGATCCCCATTCGAATCCTGCAACCCTTGTAAGCCTTGGCATTATTTCAACGTGCCAATGGTAATAAATCTTTCCCTCTTCATACGTTGGTGAAGTGTGTATCACAAAATTATATGGAGGATTATCCAAAACCTTATATATCCTATATAAGCTATTTTTCAATATCCTTGCAAATGTAGGGATTTGTTCTTCACTAATTGCCCCAAAATTATGAGCATGCTCTTTTGGAATAATCCAAATCTCAAATGGAAATCTTGAAGCATATGGAGCAAAAGCAATAAAATGCTCATTTTCTTCAATAATTCTCCTATTTTCAATTTTTTCCTGGGATATCATGTCACAAAATACACATCTTTCTTTGTAATCATAATAATCTTTTGAACCATTCATTTCTTCTAGCACTCTTTTTGGAATGCTTGGTATTGCAATTATCTGACTATGAGGATGTGGTAAAGATGCCCCGCCTAATGCTCCATGATTTCTAAATATCAATATGTATTTTATCCTTTCATCTTTTTCTATCTCATTATATCTCTTTACATAGGCCCAAACAACTTCCTGAGCTTGTTTATCATCATAAAGTGCAAAGGTACTATTGTGATCTGGAGTTTCTATGATAACCTCATGGTATCCAAAACCAGTCATAGCATCGTACATACCATGCCCATATTTTTGTACTTCAATATTTGGATCAACAGCGGGAAATTTATTAGGGACAACTCTTACCCACCAACCTGGCGAATTCGGTTCACTATCATCTGGTCTAAATGCCAACACTTCAGGTGGTGTGGTATGTTCATTACCATAGTCAAAAGGACAAAATCCCTCCTTTTTTTCTTCCCTTGGAACTGAAAAATCGTGAGGCCTTTTGGCGCGTTCAGTTGCTATTATAACCCATCTTCTTACAACTGGATCCTTCCTATATTCCGGCATAATAATTCCTCCTTTAAACTCTTTTACTCATAGCTTTATTGTATAATTTTATATATTCCTTTGCCGATCTCTCCCATGAAAGATCCGTCTTCATCGCGTTATCAACAAGCTTTTTCCAATGTACTTTCTTATTTTTGTAAAAATCAATAGCTTTAGCCACTGCCTTGAGTAATTGAGAAGAACCGTATTCTACAAATCCAAAACCATTCCCTATCATTTTCATTTCATCGTATTCCAATACAGTATCTGCAAGCCCTCCTGTGTATCTAACAACGGGAATAGTTCCATATCTTAAACTGTACATTTGTCCCAATCCACAAGGTTCATACCTTGAAGGCATTAAAAACATATCACTTGCCGCATATATCTTTTGTGCAAGATTAATATCAAACTTGATATTTGCTGAAATGTTCTCTGGAAATTCTTCTTCCATTTTTTTGAACATATTCTCATATTTTTCATCACCAGTACCCAAAATAACAAATTGTACATTGTAATTTACAATGTACCTTAAAACTTCTGATAAAATATCTAAGCCTTTTTGATCAACTAACCTTGTAATCATTCCTATCATTGGTATATTTTTACCAACTGGCAATCCTAAATCTTTCTGTAATAACTTTTTATTTTCATATTTTTTCTCAATATCATTCAAGGAATAATTTACATAAATTCTCCTATCCGTTTCTGGATTATACTCATCATAATCTATACCATTTAAAATACCGTAGAGATCAGAACTTCTCAATCTTAAGACTCCATCGAGTTTTTCACCGTATTCTTTAGTTTGAATCTCCATTGCATAGGTAGGACTTACAGTGTTAATAATATCAGAAAATAATATACCACCTTTAAGAAAATTTATCTTTCCATAGAATTCTATACCATCAATATTGTACAAATAACTGGGAAGCCCTGAAAACTCCATATATTTACTGTCAAAAATACCTTGGTACCCAAGATTGTGAATAGTTAATAACGTAACAATCTTCCCAAAGAACTCATCATCTTTATAAAGTGATTTCAAATAAACAGGTATTAATCCAGTTTGCCAATCGTTAATATGTAATACATCTATCGGTAAATTTAATATTCTTAGAGTTTCCAAAACAGCCGCGGAAAAATAGATTGCCTGTTCTGCTAAATCAGGTCCTTCATAAACCTCATCTGCTGAAAAATAGTAATCATTTGCTATAAAATACACTGGAACATTTGTACGCGGAATAATTGTTTTGTAAATATCAAATTTCTCATCTGTTTTTAAAAACGGGACTTCTATATTTCCCTTTACTTTTTCCAAAGTATATAAAAATTTTTCTGCGTTTTTTTCAACAATTTTATGTTTAGGCATTATTACGATCGGTTCTACAGAAAGCTTTTCCAAATATTTTGGAAGCGCTCCCACCACATCAGCAAGCCCTCCAACCTTTGCAAATGGATAAACCTCATAAGAAATAAGCGCAACTTTCATGTTTTCACCTCCATTTATCCAAAAAAATACCACTATCATGCGTAAAAATCAAATAATCACATTTATTTACAATTTTCCTAACAAATCTCGCACACTCATCATCTCTCAACATCCTCATTATATCATAAAACTCTACCCTAGTCATAACGATATCTCCAGGAAAAAAGACTTTTCCAAAATTTTCTGTATCTACTACAAAAGAACAGTGTTCCTTTGCATGCCATGGTGTGTGATACACACTAATTTTATCAAATAAAACATCCCCATCTTTAAATGTTTGGAAAGCTTTCCATGCATCTATAATCATTTTATACTGTCTTCCAACTATCATTCCAAATTTCTCGTAATTTTTCTTTAAAAAGTTTTCATGTATATGAACTGTTGCATTTTTAAAAAACATGGAGTTATAAGCGTGATCAAGGTGAAAGTGAGTTAAAACTATATCCGTAATATCATCTGTTTTTAAATTTCTTTCTTTCAACTTTTCTTCTAATATACTATGGCTTACATAGTCTCCTGGTTCTATTAAAATTCTTCTCTTACCATCTTCAATTAAAGCAATAGTAGAAAAGGTAGCTTTAGCCCTATCTGGTATACTTATTAACCCACCTTCCAACAATATATCAATTTTCATACTCACCCTCCCTTTTTAACAACCCGTATCTTTCCATTTTATAGTAAAGCGTTCTCAAACTTATTTTTAACTTTTTAGCAGTTAACATTCTATCTCCCTTATTTTCTCTCAATGAATTTTCTATTATCTTTCTTTCAAAATCCTCTACCATAGATTTTAAAGAACTTTCTTTTTTTAAAATATCCGTATCTTCAAGAAATAATGGTGGAAAATGCCCCTTTTCAAGCACATTTTCGTTGATTTTCATGTTTATAATCGCACGACCAATTATATTTTCTAGTTCCCTAACATTTCCCGGCCAGTTATATTTCTTTAAGTATTCTATTGCACCGCTTGATATATTAATAATATTTCTTCCATATTGCTGACTTATTTTCTTTGCCAAATATCTTGCAAGTATCTTAATATCTTCTTTTCTTTCTCTAAGAGGTGGTATATATACTGGAAAAACATTTAATCTATAGTAAAGATCAACCAAAAATTCCCCTTTCTTTATTAGTTCTTCAATATTCATATTTGTTGAGGCAATAATTCTTACATCGACCTTTTTCACTCTATTAGAACCTACTGGTAAAAACTCCCTATTTTCTATAAATCTCAAAATTTTGGATTGAATTGAGATAGGCATTTTTCCTATCTCGTCAAGAAATAACGTACCTCCTTCTGCTTCTTCAATTAATCCCTTTTGAGTGTTCTTATCCAAAAACGGTTCTTTTGTATAACCAAACAATTCAATTTCCAGCATATTTTCTGGAATAGCTGCACAATTTACAGTTATAAAAGGTTTATCTTTTCTATTACTTTCATTATGTATCGCATGCGCAAACAATTCCTTACCCGTTCCACTCTCTCCCCTTAAAAAAACAGTAGCAGGCGTTTTTGCAACTTTTTTTGCCTGCTCTTTTGCTATCAATATTTTTTCACTTTCCCCTACTATATCATCAAAAGTATACTGTGCCTTCATCTGCCTTATAAATCTCTTAACTTCTTTTAGTTCTCTTGTTAAACTTAATATTTCAGATACATCATGAACGACTGCTACACTTCCACTAAATTTTCCTTTAACAAACAACGGAGTTGCATTAACTATAACTTCTCTTTTTAAAGGTCCCACCTTTAATCTTGCGTTAAAAATGGGCTTTTTTGTCCTTGCAATTTGCATGTGTATACTTTCACCTTCGGCTATATCAACAGTGGCAGGTTTTCCAACAACTTCCTCTGGTTTAAATCCCGTTATTTTTGTATATGCCTTATTCACTAGCACAACATATCCATTTTCATCTGCAACTGAAATAGCATCATATGTAGAATCTATTATAGCCTTTAACCTTGCCTCAATTTGGTGGAGATTAGTAATTTCCTCGGCAAGTTTTCTCACACTTGTGATATCCCTAAAAACTGCCACTGCACCTAAAATATTTCCATCTTTATCCGTTAAAGGCATTCTCGAAGTAATTATTACATTTTCTCCAACATTTTGGACTTCATCCACTTCCGGAATCCCCGTTTTTACCACAATGTGTAACCTAGTGTTTGTAACCACATCAACTACGGGTTTACCTATAAAATCTTCTTTTAGTTTTAATATATGAACCGCACGTTTGTTGATGTATAAAATTTTTGCATCCTTGTCTACAATTATTACCCCTTCGACAATAGATTCAAGTACCGCTCTGTAAAACTTTATCAATTCCATACCTATTCACCAATTACCTTAACAACTACTCTTTTTCTTCTCTGCCCATCATATTCTGCGTAAAAAATTTGTTCCCAAGGTCCCAAGTCTAACTTCCCATTAGTTACTGGAAGTACTACTTGGTGATGTGTCAAAATTCTTTTCAAATGTGCATCTCCATTGTCCTCACCAGTCCAATGGTGATTGTAATCTCCAACAGGTGCCAACCTTTCCAACCATTCCCATATATCTCTGTGAAGACCGGATTCATCATCATTAACTATTATTCCAGCAGTTATATGCATAGCAGATACAAGACAAAATCCCTCTTTTATACCACTCTTCTTCACTATTTCTTCAATCACATCTGTTATCCTAACTAACTCTTTTCTATTCTTTGTATTAAACCACAAATATTCTGTATAACTTTTCACTTTATCCCCCACCTTTCCATGTAAATATCCAATAAATTTAAATAAAAAAGCTACACATAATTATTAAACATGCTTCCTATTCTTACTTAATACATAAGATCAGGATCAACAACAGTCAAAGGCATTCCATCCTTTAAAAACGCATTTATATTTTTGAAAAGCTCGTCAATTCTGCCATTTTGCCCCTCTATTGTATAACCACCAACATGTGGAGAAATTACAACATTTTTAAACATATTAATTGGATAATTATACGGTAAAATAACTTCTCTTTCTTTTGAAGGGTAATTATACCAAACATCAGATGCAAATCCTTTCAATTTCTTATCTTTCAAGATGCTATATAAAGCTTTTTCATCTATAAGTTCACCACGCCCCACATTTATCAAATACTTTCCTTCCATGCAAGACAAAACTTCTTCATCAATAATGTTCCTCGTTTTAGAAGTTAACGGTAACGCCAAATATACAACTTGTGAATTTTCTATCGCTTCTTTCAAATTATTTGTAATTTTGTGAAATCCCTCTATTTCTTCTAATTTGTTTTTAAAACCTATAATATAACAATCAAATCCCTTTAAAAGTTTTGCAATATGCCTTCCAATTACCCCTGTACCCAAAATAGCTACTTTCTTTTTTTGCAATGAAAACCAATAGTCCTCTTCCTTAAATCCCACGGCAAATCCATGCCAAATCCCCTCTTTAAGATCATTGTGGTACTCCACAACTCTCCCCATTAAAGCAAGGGAAAGGGCAATAGCTCTTTCTGCAACCATTTTACCATTTCCATGTGAATTTGATACAATTATCCCTCTTTCCTTTATAACCTTCCAAGGTAATTTATCAGTACCAGTCCATGGAATAAAGATTACCTTTAAATTTTTGGCTTTCAATACCTGCTCTTCTGTTAAAAATCCACCAATTACTATATCCATTTCTTCTAAACGTGCTATATCCTTTGAAGTAAACCACTCAATTTCTTTGTAATCCTCCATCTTTTTTCCAAAATACTCAGTAATCTTTGTTAGTACTATAGCTTTCATATTCTCACCTCTTAAGTATAAAACCTATATCGTTTAGATTTGTTCCTGTAGGGCCACTAATAAACAAATCACCTGCAATCTTTAAAGCATTATATGTATCATTATTCTCCAAAAAATCCTCTGGTAAAAAACCTTTTTCTCTAATGATTTTAACGGTATTTCCATCGACTATACCACCTGCTGCATCTGTAGGCCCATCTGTACCATCTGTACCTACAGATGCAATAACCACGTTATCCATTCCCTCTATTTCGATAGCCGCTGAAAAAGAAAGCTCTTGATTTCTTCCACCAAGACCATTTCCCTTTACCTTTACCACAGTTTCTCCACCAAATATTAAACAATAAGGCTTTTTAAAGGAATTTTTGCTTTTTACAATACTTGCCAAAAACTTTCCCGCTTCTCTTGCCTGACAAGTTAATTGTGTTGTTAATATGTATGTATTAAAACCGTATTTTTTTGCACTTTCTTCCAATTTTTTACACGCATAATCTACATTACCTACAATGTAATGAGAAATTTTTCTTTGGACTTTTGCACACTTTTGTAAAACATTCCATATATTTTCGTTTAAGTTTATTTTATATCTTTCAACTATTTTCTTTACATCCTTAAAAGTACTATTATCTGGATAAACAGGTCCAGAAGCAATGTATTCTAATTTATCTCCTAACACATCAGATAACACAAGTGGTACAACCTTTGCATTAATTAAAGAAAGAAATTTTCCGCCCTTTACCTTGGAAAGTTTTTTTCTTATTATATTAATTTCTTCAATATTTGCACCCTTTCTTAATAAATCATTTGTTATATTCCTTAAATCTTCAAGCGTTACACCTTCTTCCAAATATTCAAAAAGAGAAGAACCTCCTCCAGAAATCAAAAACAACAAAACATCATCTTGCGTTAATTTTCTCAATTTTTCAATGGCAAACTTTGTATATTTTAGTGAATTTTCATCCGGTATGGGATGTCCTGCTTCAAAGATATCGAAGTTTTTTATATCCCCAAATGAATATCCATACTTTGTAATTATAATTCCATATACTACATCCAAATACTCAGATACAGCTTTTGCCATATGCCATGCTGCTTTTCCAATAGAAAGTACATAAACCTTTTTCAATTCCATCTTTTTTAACTTTTCCAAAACCAACTTTTCCGGACTTATTTGATCAAATGTTTCTAAAATTATCTTCTTGGCTATATCCTTCATATTATCCCTCAATGCTAATATTTCTTACTTTATTTCTAAACTTCCCAATCTCATACAATCTCTTTACTTTTTTTACTTTTTCCGGATCTTCATCGGATAAGTCTTTATTTTGTACTATTTTCTTTAGGATCCTATCTAAAGTAGGATAGTCTAACTCAAAGACTTCTTCATCACTAAGGCCAGGTATCAAATCTGGTGAGGCAGGTTTTTCAAGGATTCTTTCTGGAATGTTTAAAAGTTTCCCCAACTTGTACACTTCCGTTTTATAAAGATGAAGTAAAGGTTCAACATCTGTAGAATCATCCCCCCATTTTACGTACAAACCTGTTAAAAATTCCGTCTTGTTAGTTGTACCCACCACTGCATAGTTTCTCTTTTCAGCTTCTTTGTACAAATAAACCATTCTAATCCTATGCTTTATTCTATAATAACTTATTCCTTTTAGAAATTCTTCATCCTCTATACCTAAGACATCAAATTCAAACGGATTACCTTTGTTCTTATACTTATTCCATCTACTTTTTGCATATCTTTCTTTTATTTTAAAGGGAACAAATAAAGCCGGTGGATAATATTTATAAACTCCAAATTTTCTAACTATTCTACTTATATTTTTAACTTCATAATCAACATTAAAATACTCACAAACAAACCTTGCATCTTTTATTGAATCTCTTGGACTATCTCTCTCTGGAAGGATAAAACATTTTATTCTACTTTTTTCTAACACTCTCACCAATAAACCAAGAACTACCGCAGAATCAACTCCCCCACTTACCCCCAAAACAGCTCCTGAAAATCTATACTCTTTAAAAAAATTCTCTAAAAATTCTTCAACTCTCTTCAACATCCTTTCCCCTCAACTTTGCTATCTCTTTTAATAACTTTTTTTCAGTTCTTGATACCCTACTTGGAATCTCAACTCTAACCCTCAAAATTAAATCTCCTCTTTTCCCCGTTCTCATATCAGGCAATCCTTCACCATATACATATATTTCTTGTCCATGTTGAACACCCGCTGGAATTTTTACCTCTTTTATTTTACCATTTGGCATTCTAATTTTTACCTTTGTACCCAAAATTGCTTCCAAATAATCTATTTTAATCTCTTTAATTAAATCATTTCCCTTTCTTTCAAAATCAGAGTATCCAACAACTCTTACGTGAACATACAAATCACCATATTCTCCTCCATTATACCCGGCATTTCCTCCTCTTTGTATTCTCAAGATAGTTCCATTTTCAATACCAGCTGGAATGTTAACTTCAACTTTATATCTTTTCTTTATCCTTCCTGTTCCACCACAAGTATGGCAACTCTCCCCAGGAATTTTTCCTGTTCCACCACAATGATTACACGTATATTGGTTTACAATAACACCTAAAAATGTTCTCCTTTCTTCTCTAACAGTACCTGTCCCATGACACTTTGGACAAGTAATCCAACCACTACCAGGCTCAACTCCTTCACCGTTACAATGTTCACAAACCTCGTATCTATCATATTCAAGCGGTATCCTTATTCCGGTAAACAACTCCTCAAAAGACACATCAACGGAAATATTTATATCTTCTCCTCTTTTTGGTCTTTTTGCTCTCTTTCTTGAAGATGTTCTTTGATCACCAAAGAAAATATTGAAAATATCGTTGTTTATAAAATCACCAAAGTCTTTAAAAATATCCTCAAAACCGCCAAAACCGCCAAATCCACCTCCGGCATTCGGTGGTACATCTCCCACATAACCATACCTATCATACATCGCCCGTTTTTCAGGATCAGAAAGCACATCGTATGCTTCCTGAATTTCCTTGAATTTTTCTTCCGCTAACTTTCTATTCTCATAATTTCTATCGGGATGCCATTTTTTTATAAGTTTCTTATATGCTTGCCTTATTTCATCTTGGGATGCGTTCCTTGAAACACCAAGAATTTCATAATAATCTTTTTTGGCCATAAAGTCACCTCCTAGGCTTTACCGAGACCTTAACCTTTGCAGGTTTTAAAATTCTTCCTTTAAATTTATAGCCATCCTCTACAACTTCTACAACAGAATATTCTTCTTTTTCCTCATCTTCAACCCTTTCTACCGCTTCATGTTCGAATGGATCAAATTTATCACCTACTTTAACTTCTTCAAGTCCAAAACTCTCCAACAATTTAAATAAATTCTTATAAATCAATTCAATTGCCTTGTAAAATTGTGTGTTTCTTTCTTCATCAGTCGCATTTGAAAATGATCTTTTAAAATCATCTAAAATTGGCAAAAATCTTTCCAAAATCCTTCCCATCGTTGAAACTGCTATTTGTTCTTTTTCTTTGAGCACATCTTTTTTGTAATTTTCAAATTGAGATTTTAATACACGTGCATAATTTTCAAATTCTTTTAACTGTAACTCTAATTCCTTTATTTTTTCTTTTTGTTCTTCCACAATTTTCTCCGGTGTTTTTTCCCCTTTTACCTCTTCATTCTTTTCTACATTCTTTATTTCATTTTTCATTTCTTTTTCCACTTCAATCACCTCCAATTATTCAACATTTCTTGCAACAATAGTAAAATATTCAGTAAGTCTGTTAACCACATATTCCACACTATCAAATACCTTAGAGTAATCACTAAATTTATCAAAAATTACGGCAATTCTCCCCACTTCTCGCTCAAAGACAAAATAAGGCATTATCAAAACTGCATATTGCTCAAAATTTCTTATATTATGTTCCTTTCCTATGTATATCCCTTCACCTAGTGAAAAAATTTGCGGATAAAATTCAGAATTTGTAGAAATTTTTACAATTTCTCTTAACTTATCTTCACCAAATTTCTTTGCATTCACAAGATTAAATACTCCTTCAATAATGTATTCATCGTATTTCTCAGATGCAATTCTTTCAGAAAGTTCTATAAACTCTTTTAATCTCCCGCCAACCCATGAAAACTTTTCAACCACTTCTTTTAATTTTAATTTAAAATCACTCAAAAGTATTCCATCAAGACTTTTATTCAAAAACTCTTCAATTTCCAATATATTAGAAATTTCGGAATGTTGTATAGGAAGAACAGAAGTAAGTCCCAATTCAGTAATAATGTTTACAATGGAAAAGGTCTTTGTAACTGGAGTTAGTACAATCCTCCTAACCCTAAGATTCATGGGATTAGGTTTTTCTATAATAACAAAAGCTTTTAGAGTATTTGATAAAAGCTTTGCAGCACCTCGGATGATTTTATCCAAATCACCTATTGGAAAATCCGTTCTAACATCTATGGAAGAACCTACTTTTTTTGTCTCTTTTCTCACCTTTAAGACTTCATTTACATAAAACTTCAATCCCTTATCCGTAGGAATACGTCCCGCAGAAGTGTGGGGTTGAAAAACATATCCCAAATAATCCAACTTTCTCATGTCGTTTCTAACAGTTGCTCCACTCCACTCTAAATTCGTTGTTTCTAAAATCTTTTGAGAACTTACGGGAATACCAGATTTTACATACTCTCTAACTAAACAATATAGAATTTTCTTTTGTCTATCGGACAAATCTTTCATATTTCCACCTCTTTATCAGAGGAATTATCACTCTCATACTTTGTCTGATAATAGTATAACATAAAAAAATTGAACAGTCAATTAAACAAAAAATGGGCATCGTAAGATGCCCAAAATTATCCAACTGGTTTATCTTTAGTTTCCACACCAAGAATCAATACTAATAGACCTGTAATAATTGAAAATATTGCAGTATACGAAAGCGCGGCAACTATAGATTTATCAACAAAGTATCCCGTAAAGTATGGTGCTATTATTCCAGCAACCCTTGCCATTACACCTGCTACTCCATTTGCAGTACCTCTAAATGAGGTGGGAAACAACTCTGGGGTATACGCATATACTAATCCCCAGACTCCTAAAGTAAAGAATGAAAGAACTAAAACAACAAACAAAAACGTAATATTTCCAGAGGCAAGAAATAGGAAAAACGAAGAAAGTCCCATTCCTATAAAATACACGGATAAAGTCTTTTTCCTTCCCCATTTTTCTATTAAATAAGCCACAGAAAGATATCCAGGCAATTGGGCAAGGTATACAAAAAATGTATACCATTTTGCTTTAGTTATGGTAATTGAAAGGTTTTCCACAAAAACCCTAGGTGCCCATGAAAAAAGTGCGTAATACACAAAGCTTACGACAAACCAAGATATCATAACCAAAATAGTTTGTTTAACGTATCTACTTTTAAACAGAGCACCAAAAGTAACTTTCACCTTTTCCACACTTTCAATATCATCTGGAACATCACCATATCTCTCTTTTAAAGCTTTTATACCATTTCTTTCAAAAAGATACTTTGGAGTTTCGGAATTTTTTAAAAGCGCTATTAATATCAACAACCCTAATGAAAAAATATAAAAATTCCATCTCCAGCCAAATCTTTCCCCGAAAGTTACCGCAAAAAGTGCTATTAATATACTTCCAATTGCCCAACTGGTTTCCAAATATACTAAATACCTTCCTCTAAGTTTTATCGATGTAAATTCAGAAAGATAAGTATTCGCCGAAGGTAAAAGTCCTCCATATCCAAAACCAGATAAAAATCTCAAGAAATAAGCTATTGAATATCCCTTCGAAAAGCCAAATAATACCGTAAAAATCACGGAAATTAACAAGTAAAAAATAGTTCCGGTCTTTCTGCCAAAGTAATCCAAAATCACGCCAGACAACAATGCACCAAAAAGCATGCCCAAGAATGTTGCACTAACAAGAGAACTTGCCATGGTTTTTGAAAGTTGCCATTCTGAAATTAAATCCGGAAGAACAAATGGCATAACCATAACACCAGCAGATCCTACTATCCATATTAAAGAAGTCAAAATTAAGAGACTTCTTTGTTTTTCTTTTGAAACTACACTATCAATGACTTGATCAATTTTCACTTTTTCACCTCCAAAAGATAATCCTTTAAAGCTTCCAATATCTTTTCCATAACCTCTTTATTTGGAGCTTCTATAGTATGTATGTGAACACCTCCGGATAATTTTAAAAGCGGAGTTGCATTTGAACTCTTCATAAGGGCCATAAACTTTGCAACATCATCCAGTGTTGCAATATCAAGCCTACCATTAATTTCACCGTAAAGAGGATGCTCAACTATAACATCTATTACTTTTCCGCCAGCATTTACAACTTTCAAAAGTTCATCGTAAATCTCGTTTTCAGAATGTTTTACGGCAATCATCTTTCTGACAAAATCCCTTTTCCTCTCTAGAATATAACCATCTCTTGTTGAAAAAATCTTGTGCCCCTTTGTCTTTAAAACAGATATATCTTGAACTATTATCTGCCTACTAACTCCCAACATCTCCGCTAAATCCTTACCTTTAACAGGACCTTTTGAATCAGACAAAATCACCAAAATCTTTTTTAATCTTTCTTTCATCTTATCACCTCAATTATTAGTTTACATTTTTACACAGCAAATGTCAAATAACGGCATATAAAAAATCCAGGTTGCTCTGAATTTATTACACCAAAGCTACCTGGACTTTGTCAAATCTACATATTGAAATTATTTTAAATTGAAAGTACTGCAAAATAATGGAAAATACTACCTAAAATTACAAACAAATGCCATATCATGTGATGAAATTTTATCTTTCTATACATATAGAAAATAGTACCAATTGTATATGCCAAACCACCTAAGAACAACAAAATTATTCCTTGCCTATTAAAATTGACCCATAAATTCCTTATAAAAAACACTATCATCCATCCCATTGCAATGTAAATAAGCGTAGAAATTATCATATATTCTTTGACAAAAAATACTTTAAATATAATACCGATAGTTGCAAGTACCCACATTATTGAAAACAAAATCCATCCAAGTCTTCCACTAATAACCAACAACAAAAATGGGGTATAAGTTCCAGCAATTAGTAAAAAAATTGCGGAATGATCCATTATTTCAAATATAGCCTTAGCCTTCCTATAACTTATCCCATGATACAATGTAGAAATTAAATAAAGCAAAAATAGCGTAACACCAAATATTGTAAAGGAAACGATTTTTAACACTCCACCACTCATTGAAGCATATACTATCAACCAAACAAGCCCAAATAATGCTATCAAAGCTCCTATTCCATGGGTTATTGCATTTGCAATTTCCTCACTCAGTGAATATTTTTCTATATTCTTCATAGTATGGAAACTATTTCAACGTCAAATATTAAATTTTTACCCGCTAAAGGATGATTGGCATCGAGCATAATCTTATCTTCATTAACTTCTGAAACTCTAACAACAAAAGTTCCACCATCTGGTTGATGTACCTCAAAAAATTGACCTACTTGTACATCTTCTGGTAATTTTTCCTTTTCAACGGGGAAAACCAAATCTTCTCTATATTCCCCATAAGCTTTATCATAAGGAACATTTATTGTCTTTTTTTCGCCTACCTCCATACCAATAATTTGTTCCTCAAAACCAGGAATAACCTGTCTTTCCCCAACTACAAATTGTAACGGTTCTTTTCCTTCTGAACTATCAAAAATTTCTCCATCTTCAAATCTTCCCACATAATGTACCAATACCTTATCTCCTTTTTTTATACCCATAATACCACCTCACAAAATTAAAAGTACTACTTAATTATACATCACAAAAGAAATTTTACAAATCTTTACATTTAAAGATTTGTGAGAAGACTAATAAAATAGCTCCTAGTACCATTATTCCTACTCCAATTCCATATTCATTACTCAAAAACCCCATCAAAAATGAAAACATAGCACTTAAAAATGTTTTTACTTGAGATTCAACCGATAATACAGAAGCAAGAGCCTCCGATTTTTCGCTGATATACGCCACAGCAATAGGTCTTCTGATATTCTCCAAAATGTACAAAAAGAAAAAGAAAATAATAGAAAGAAAATACAATTTATACACATACGAAATACCTATTAAAATCACATTTATCGCACCCAAAAAGAGCGTTAAATTTAACCCCTTCTTAAACTTCCAGGAATTTTTTGATGCCATTGAAGTAAGTATATAAAGTCCAAAATAAATTATTCCCACCAAAACAGATGTTCTCTTTTCCTTTGATACTTCCAAAAAAATGGGAATAGTTAAGGCAAAAGACTCAATAACTGGTTGTAAATAATCCTTTAAACTTTTAAATATTGCCGAGTAGCCTGTAGCATTTAAGAGTAATTTTAGAGTCTTCCAGTTTGAGATAGCTCCCCAAAAATCCTTCAAAGTTTCCTTTTTTGACTTCTTAGATGAAAAATCAAGGTCTTTAGGATAAGTAGAGAGATTTACGAGATTAACAACATAAGGTATAACTGCCAAAAGAAAAATTAATTTGTAATCCCCACTAAAAAAGACAATAACTGCCGCAAGCAAAGAGTTTAAAGCAGAACCCAATTGTGACGCAGCACGAGTTGCACCATAATACTGAACCTTTAAATCCTCCATATTGTTCAATTTCAAATACCGGAAAATCATAGCCTTGTGTGTCCCTGTTCTAAATGCCTCACCAAATGAGAAAAAAATCATAGCAACAACAAAAAGAAGAAAGGATTTAAAAAAGTAAAATACAAGAAATGAAATTATATAAGAAATCATGGAAAAAATCATGGATTTTCTTCTACCGTATAAATCTGCAAATACTCCCGTTGGAACTTCCAAAATATTTGTTGCTAAACTCCTTATTGTATAAAGTACACCAATTTGAAAATAATTTAAACCTGCAGACAAAAAAGCCAATATAAAAAACGGTTCAAAGAAACGTAAATTCTTCAAAAAACCATACGCTTGAAATTTTCTAAATTGTTTGTCTTTTTTAATCATTACCCTCAACCTCGCAAAAAATAGGATCATACTTTAAATTCATATTTTTCGCAAAAGCCCTACAACCACCAAAACACCTTTTAAACATACTACATGCTTTACAATCATTCAATAAAATATCTGGATCGTAACTTTTCCATATTTCTTCAAAAGATTTTTCATTCAAATTTCCCATGTAATATTCTTTATCGTACCTAAAATGTCCACAAGGCACAACAGTACCGTCTACCAATACTGATGCATGAGTTCTTCCAGCAGAGCACACCCCTCCTGAAATATTTTCTTCAACGTAAAAATTAATACTATTCTTGTGCTTTTCAATCAAGTGCCTTACATATTCTATCTCTTTCTTATTTGGTGTCAAAATCTTTTTATACAATTGTCCCCTTCCAACTGGAACAAATCTATCTACGTATAGTGAAACACCATGCCTTTTAGCAAAATTTATCATATCTTCAAAGTACAAATAGTTTTTTTTGTTGATAACATGCAAAATTGTAACGTCAAAACCTGCTTCCACAAAGTTCATAAAACCTTTGTAAGTTTTATCAAAAGTTCCTTTTCCACGTATAAATTCGTGTATATCTGGCAAACTTCCATCAAAGGAAATTCCCACTTTAAGCTGTGGATAAATCTTTTTTATTTTTTTTACAACTTCTTTACTTGCAAGGGATGCATTTGTATTTAACATCACATCTAGTCCAATACCAACAGCATATTCAATTATTTCGTAAATATCAGGTCTTACCAAAGGTTCTCCACCAATCAAATCTACTGTTTCTACATGTGCACTTTTTAATTCATCAAGTACGTGTTTAACTTGTTCAATTGAAAGTTCTACTTTTGACTTTTTCCCCGCATTGCAATAACAATGTTTACACGCATAGTTACAAGCTGTGGTAAGTTCAAATTCAACAATCTTTGGTCTTCTCATATCTCTCCTCCTTTCTTTTTATTAGTATATACCAAATTCTTTAAAATTGTGATAAAATCTTGTTAGAAAAATTAAAGGAGGGATAAAGTGGATACAAAAGAATTAATTATAAAATTGACATCAATTCCAGGACCATCGGGCTTTGAATCAGATGCTGTTAATACTATTGAAGAAATAATGAAAGATTTTTCCGATGAAATTTTCAAAACAAAACTTGGAAGCTTAGTATGTGTAAAAAAAGGAAAGGGAAAGGGAAAAGTTGGATTATTTGCACATGTTGATCAACTGGGATTTGTTATTTCAAAAATAGATGAAAAAGGTTTTGCCTATGTTTCACCAGTAGGCGGTTGGGATCCAAAAGTGGTAATTGGGCAACGTGCAAAGATTATATCTAGAAAAAACAAAACATTTGATGGCATATTTGGTTTTTTAGCACCTCATCTGCAAAAAAAAGAGGAAAGAGGAAAAGTGCCAACATTTAATTATTTGTTTTTAGATATAAGCATCAATAAAGATTGGAAAGAAATCTCAGTTGGTGACTTAGTTGTTTTAGATGAAATAGAAGGCTTTGAACAAAATAACTACGTATTTGCTCCAGCACTCGACAACAGGGCAAGTTGTGTTTCTCTAATCAAAACAGCATCATTATTGCAAAAAATAAAACACGAAGTTGACGTATATTTTATCTTTTCAACTCAAGAAGAAATAGGTGGCCCAGGTGCACCTACTGCAGCGTATTTTTCGGATTTAGATTATGCATTTGTAATTGATGTAACACACGGTGATGAAAATATTCCTGGCTTTGAAAAAATAGAGATAAACAAAGGTCCAGTAGTTGCAATTGGACCAGTAGTAGATAAAAAATTCAACGAATTGGTACAAAATACAGCAAAAGAATATGGAATTCCTATTCAATTTGAACCTATTCCACGTAGGAGCGGTACAGATACAGACGAAGTACAACTAACCAGAAAGGGTATAAAAACACAGTTACTATCTATACCACTTAAATATATGCACACACCATACGAAAAAATTTCCACAGATGATGTAGAAAAAATATCAAAACTCATGGCATTTACTATCTCTGAATTGGAGGTGCAATAATGTATCTTAAAGAACTTTCAGAAATTAACGGAGTATCTGGTAATGAACATAAAGTCAGGGAATTTATAATTGATAAGATAAAAGATAAAGTTGATAAATTTTGGGTTGATAACCTTGGAAATCTCATTGCTTTAAAAAAGGGAAATGGAAAGACAAAAGTAGTATTAGATGCACACATGGATGAAGTAGGATTTATGATAACAAATATAAACGAAGATGGTACTCTATCTTTTATGCCAGTTGGCGGCATAGATCCCAGGGTTGCAATTGGAAAAAAAGTGATAATTAATGATGAAATAATAGGAGTTATAGGATTTAAAGCCATACATTTACAAGATAATCCACTAAAAACCCCCGAATTTTCACAATTAAGAATTGATGCGGGATTTTCGTCAAAAAAGGAAGCTGAAAAAAAAGTAAAAATAGGAGATTATGCATCATTTACCACAAAATACAAAGAAATAAACAATTTCGCAACTGGAAAAGCATTTGATGACAGAGGTGGATGTAGTATATTAATAGATCTCATTGAAGACAACATAAAGTCAGAATATGACTTATACTTTGTCTTTAGTGTTCAGGAAGAAACTGGGTTAAGGGGTGCTGCTGTTGTAGTTGAACAAATAAAACCAGACTTTGCAATAGCAATTGAGACTACTACCGCAGGGGATAATCCAGAACTTGACAAAGAACTTTGGGCTACACATATCGGAGATGGTCCTGCTCTAACTTTTATGCATTCTGGATATGTAATAGATAAAAGATTATTTGAAACATTGGTAAATACAGCAAAGGAAAACAATATCCCCTTCCAATACAAAAGAAGAACAGCAGGAGGAACTAATGCCGCAAGATATGCAAGAAGTGCCTATGGTGTACCAGCAGCTGTAATTTCTATACCTTCAAGGTATATACACAGTCCATTAATAGTTATTGATCTAAATGATTATAAAAACACGTATTTATTATTAAAAACATTCCTTGAAAATGCTCCTATAAAATAAATGGCTCCGAACGGAGCCATTTATTTTACTTCTGGAATAAGTACTTTCAAAATTTCTTCATTTTTGATTCTAACATATCCTTCACTTAGCTCCTTAAAGGCAATGCTCACGTAATTATTGTCCCACGTTTCGACATAAGGATGTGCAAACTCCTTTAAATTTTCTGCTCTTTTTGCAACAGCAATGGGAACAGCAAACTTATACGGTATTTTCTCCAAAAGCTTGTCATAATTAATAACTGGTCTCATCTTTTAACACCCCTTTAAACAGATTTTTTCTCAATTTTTCGTCTAAAATACGCCTAGTCTTATAGGATTCAGCTATAACTATTGACTTCATAGCAACTATAGATTTTTCAAGGTCGTTATTTATAATCAAATAATCAAACGCATTGATTTGAGACATTTCCCATTTCGCATTTTCAAGTCTCTTTAACATTGATTGTTTATTTTCCGTACCTCTCTTTAATAACCTCTCTCTTAAAACCTCATAACTAGGAGGTGCTACAAAAACAAATACCGCATCATCAAAATTTTTCTTTACCTGCAATGCACCTTGTACATCTATATCTAATATTATTCTATAACCCTTTTTTATATTTTCAACTACAAATTCTTTAGGAGTACCATATAAATTCCCATGAACTTTGGCCCATTCTAAAAACTCTCCGTTGTCTCGCATTTCCATGAATTTTTCCTTTGAAATAAAAAAATAATCAACACCATCAATTTCTCCAGGCCTTGGGGGCCGCGTCGTACATGATACGGAAAACGTCACCTTATCTAATTTATTCAACAAAGCACTTATTATACTTGTTTTTCCAACCCCTGATGGCCCACTTACAACTATTAAAGTTCCTTTCATACTATCCCTTTCTTCTTATTCTTTCTAATTGTTCTTCTATTTCAAAGAAGGATTGCATAAATCTTTGTGCAATTGTTTCTGGTTGGATAGCACTTAATATAATATGATTACTATCTGATATAAGGATTGCCCTTGTCTTTCTACCATACGTGGCATCTATAAGTTTTCCCTCCTCTTTTGCATCCTCTTTTAACCTTTTTAAAGGAGCACTTTCTGGATTTACTATAGCAACTATCCTATCACCAGCAATCACATTTCCAAAACCAATATTAATAAGACCAAACATATTTACACCTCCCGGATTATTCTATATTCTGTATTTGTTCTTTCAATTGTGAATTAACATATTTACCTTCTAAAGCTAGGTTCGTTATTTCTAGCACTCTACTCTTTGAAAGTATAGTATTAAATTCCCTATGTACTTCTTGTGTTAAAAAATTCAATAGAGTGCCGACTGGTTCATCTTTTAGTACTAACTCTTGCATTCTATCGATATGGCTATTTAACCTCGATATTTCTTCCCTAATATCTGCTTTATCGGCTATAAGAGCAACTGCTGTTTCAAATTGATTCACATCCATCTCTACATTATTGGGCAAAATTTCTTCAACATTTTCCCTTATCTTTTTTGCTATTACTTCTTTTAAATCAAGCGATAATTTGTTTATATTTTCCACTATTTTCTTTAATCTCAACACCATCTTATTGATATCAACAAATAATTTTTCCCCTTCTTTTTTTCTCTCTTCAACGAGTTTTTCCAAAGTTTCAACAATAATATTTTTAACAAAATCCCACAATTCCTCTATAACTTCATCATCTAGATCTCCTCTAAAAATCTCCCTGAAAATTAACAAATCACTCAAACTCAACAAATTTTGTATTCCCAGACTTTCCCTTAATCCCTCAAGGGTTTCAAAATAAGATTTTGCCATGGCAAAATCCACGTTCAGACTTATTGGAACCAAAAATTTAACACCAATTCTCAAGTGTACCTTTCCTCGTTTCAAGTAATTGGAAATTATCTGATTAATCCTTATTTCTTTTGAAGATAAATAATAAGGGATAGATACCGAAATATCTAACCCCTTTGAATTAAGGGTTTTAATTTCACAATAAACCTTGTATTTTTCAGAAACTTTTTCCAATTTTGAATAACCAGTCATACTTTTCAATTTAATCACTCCTATAGATAATTATACACAATTTTTTACAAAATTCAAAAGATTTTTTATTATTTCAACTTATCTTATTCCAAATTAAAAAAGACAGGACCCCGTTGGGGTCCCATAATGAGGGCTTTATCTCATCCGCCTACTGTTTCTTAGAAATAGCAATACCTTCTTCAATAGCCTTAATGTTCAAATCTATTAATTGTGCTTTTTTACCCGTTAATTTCTTCTCAAGTGCTTTAAACAAGCTTTCTTTTGAAACCACATTCGTTGCTCCAATAACAGCACCCAGCATAACCATATTTGCCACTTTTAAATTTCCCAATTTATCAGCTATCTCGTTACATGGAATTTTCAATACATGTATATCATCTTTTCTATCTGGTTCTCTATCAATAACAGATTCATTTAAAAAGAGATATCCATCTTTTTCAACAAAGTTTTGGAATTTTAACATAGATGGAATATTCATGGCTACAACAACTTCAGACTTATCCACTACCGGAGATGCAACTTCTTTATCCTCAACAACAACGGTACAATTTGCCGTTCCACCTCTCATTTCAGGGCCATATGAAGGCATCCAAGTAACATTTTTCCCCTCTATCATTCCAGCATATGCCAAAATTTGTCCCATTAGCATTACGCCCTGTCCTCCAAAACCAGCAAATATAAATCTCATTCTTCATCACCAACCTTATCCACGAAAATTCCCAATGGATATTCTGGAACCATATTCTCTTCTAACCACTTTCCAGCGGAAATAGGATCAATCCCCCAGTTGGTTGGACATGTTGACAATACTTCCACCATTCCAAAACCAAGTCCCTTTACTTGTGCCAAAAATGCCTTTTTTATTGCTTTTTTTGTCTTTTCAACATCTTGCGGTGTGTTAACTTTAGTTCTTGCAAGATACGCTACACCTTTTGCTTCCTTTAAAAATTCACACATATGCATTGGATATCCATCATTTTCTGCCTTTCTACCATATGGTGTGGTGGTAGATTTCATACCAAGCAATGTTGTTGGAGCCATCTGACCACCAGTCATACCATAGATAGCGTTGTTTACGAAAATAGTAGTTATTTTTTCTCCTCTATTTGCTGCATGCATAATTTCAGCAGTACCTATAGCAGCTAAATCACCATCACCTTGGTATGTAAAAACGTAAAGATCCGGTCGAGCCCTTTTCATGCCCGTTGCAACAGCTGGTGCCCTTCCATGTGGTGCAATAGTACCATCCATATTAAAAAATTGATATGCAAATACAGAACATCCTATAGGAGATACTACAAGTGTTTTTTCACGTATACCTAATTCATCGATAACTTCCGCAACTAATCTATGAACTATTCCATGATAACATCCTGGACAATACGTAAATTCTTTTCCCGTCAAAGATTCCGGCATTTTATAAAGAACTTTCTTCATTACAATCACCTCCTAATTTCCTCTTTAAGTGCGTTAAGTATTTCGGTTGGTGTTGGAACTACTCCACCCATCCTCGAGTAGAATTTTATAGGTCTTTTGTCCTTTACGGCAAGTTTTACATCTTCTAACATTTGTCCCATGTTCATTTCTACATCAAAGAACATATCCACTTTATTTGCTAATTCCTCCAAAGGTTTATATGGGAATGGCCATACGGTTATAGGTCTAAATAATCCTACCTTAATTCCATCTTTACGCGCCATATCAACAACACTCTTTGCTATTCTTCCAATTGTTCCAAAAGCTGTAATTATTATTTCCGCATCTTCTGTTTTATATTCTTCCCATCTCACTTCATTTTCTTCTATTTTCTTGTATATTTCAACTAATTCCAAGTTCATCTTTTCCAATTTATAAGGATCAATATCAAACGATGTAACTATATGTGGTTCCCTTCCTTTTGCCCCTATTAATGCCCAATCACTATGGTCTGGCAATGTTGATAAATCCCTAAATTCTGGAAATTCAACAGGTTCCATCATCTGTCCCAACAAACCATCAGCCAAAATTAACGCAGGAGTTCTATACTTATCCGCTAAATCAAAGGCAAGTACTGTTAAATCTACTGCTTCTTGAACTGTAGAAGGTGCAAGCACTATTAATCTATAATCTCCGTGACCTCCGCCTTTTGTTGCTTGCCAATAATCACCTTGTGCTGGTTGAATATCACCAAGACCCGGACCACCACGTACAACATTAACAAAAACTGCGGGTAGCTTTGCACATGCCATATAAGAGACGCCTTCCATCATCAAACTAAATCCAGGTGATGAAGTAGAAGTCATCACCCTCTTACCAGTACAAGCTGCTCCATACAACATATTTACCGTTGCAACTTCACTTTCAGTTTGTAAAAACACTCCATCAACTTCTGGTAATCTTTTAGCCATATACTCCGGCAATTCACTCTGAGGGGTTATTGGATATCCAAAAAAATGTCTACAACCTGCTCTGATAGCAGCTTCGCCAATTGCTTCTGTTCCCTTTACCATTACTTTTTCCATATCTTTCCCTCCTCACTCTTCCCTATAAACTGTTATACATACATCAGGACACATTCTATAACAAAAACCACATGCTATACATTTTTCTAAATGTTTTGGTTCAGCTGGGTGGTATCCTTTACTATTAAATCCTTCTGAGAACTCAATCACTTTAGTTGGACAAGCGGCAATACATAATCCACAACCTTTACATCTTTCTTGATCAATTTCAATATATCCTTTTACTTTAGG
Source organism: Thermosipho sp. 1244 (assembly GCF_018588215.1). Classification (NCBI taxonomy): domain Bacteria; kingdom Thermotogati; phylum Thermotogota; class Thermotogae; order Thermotogales; family Fervidobacteriaceae; genus Thermosipho; species Thermosipho sp. 1244. The sequence goes on along the minus strand of NZ_LNGA01000032.1, from coordinate 83,217 downwards.
CATCTTAACACCCTCCTTAAAAATCCATTTTCATAAACCTTTTTATCCAAAATTTTGGGAACTCCGTTTCAAAGTCTTCAAGAAAATTTGGGATAACTGTATATTTTACTGGAACGTTTAATATTTTAGAAGCCTCTTTTATAATCTTTTCACCCTCTAAGATTATCTCCTTAGTAGTTTCCACAGATAGATTAGTGTTGTTAATAAGGTAATCTATCTTTATTTTCGCAACTTTACTCAACTGTTCATACGTCTTTACAATCCCATCTACATTGGAAGTAAAGGGTCTTCTCGTGTTGATAACCATGGAAACTTCAGCATCCTTTAAATGCGGTTTTAAATAGCCTACAACTACTACTCCATTTTCTTCTCCACCAACATCCAAAACAGTTTTATAATCCGGATTATTTAGATATCCAGCTACCGCCCCAGTAACTATCGGTAAATCTGCATGCTTTAGTGCACCCGGAGGTGTAATAACCTTCAATCCCTTCAATGTAAGTTCATCTACTACATCTCTTGTTCTAAAATAAGGAGAAATTGTATCAACATCTGCAATTGCAACTTTTTCATAATCTTGTCTTAATTTTAAGGCATAATTTATCGCTACTTCTGTTTTCCCACTACCAAATAAACCTATAAACACAAAATTTTTAGACACTTTTTTGCACCTCTTCACTATAATCTTTTGGGGATTCAACACCATTTAAAACCCTTAATGCACCCATTGCAAGTGCTTTTTCCTCATCACCACCTGGATAAACCAAAATTTGAGCAATAAATTCCACGTGTTCTTTAAGCCACTTAACTATGTATTCTTTGTCGTACGCAAGCCCACCTGTTAGCACTATTGCATCCACTTCTCCTCTTAGCGCTGCAGCCATCTTTCCAATCCATTTTGCAATTTGATAGGCCATTGCTCTATATATCAATTCTGCCTTTTTATTTCCTTCTGATATCATTTGTTGAACTTTCATTGCATCATTTGTTCCAAGGTACGCAACCAATCCTCCCTTACCTTTTATCCTTTTCTTTATGAAATCCAAAGTATAATCCCCTGAATAACATAAATCTACTAATTGTGTCAGCGGAAGTGTTCCACTTCTTTCAGGTGTAAATGGACCATCTCCGTCTAATGCATTATTAACATCAACAACCTTCCCTCTCTTATGTGCACCTATAGAAATACCTCCACCCATATGTACAACTATTAAATTTACATCTTCGTACTTCTTTCCTAAATCACTTGCTGCCTTCCTAGCAACCGCTTTTTGATTCAAAGCGTGGAATATAGATTTTCTTTTAAACAAAGGATATCCAGAAACTTTTGCTATTTCATCCATTTCATCTACAACTACCGGGTCTACGATGAACGCGGGAATTCCGTGTTTTTTTGAAATCTCATATGCAATAACAGCACCTAAATTTGATGCATGTTCTCCATACTTTCCTTCCTTTAGTTCATTTACCATTAACTCGTCCACCTTATAAGTACCACTTGGGATTGGTCTTACAAGTCCTCCCCTACCAACTATTGCATCAAAATCTTCATATTTAAATCCCAAAGATTTCAAAAAATTCTCTATTACATTGACCCTAAATTCATATTGATCTATCAATTTTTCAAATGGCGCAAGTTCTTCTGCTGTATGCCTTAAAGTCCTTGATGCAACCTGTGTCTCATCTTCAAAAATTGCAAGCTTTGTACTTGTAGAACCTGGATTTATAACTAAAATTCTATACATTTACATCACCTGCCATTAAATTGGTAAGGGCAAGCGACAACAACTTTGTTTCATCTGAATCAGCTCGTGAAGTCAAAGCAACTGGAACTTTAGCACCAACAATTGTTGAGGCAACATTGGCCCCTGCTAAAAATACCATAGCTTTATAGAATATATTCCCTGCCTCAATATCCGGCATAATTAATACATCAGCATCTCCAGCAACTATACTTTTAATACCTTTGTGTTCCGCAGCTTCCTTTGATACTGCATTATCAAGTGCAAAAGGCCCATCTACTATACAACCCTTTATTTGGCCTCTCTTATTCATTTGTGAAAGAATTGCCGCTTCAACAGTTGCAGGCATTTTTGGATTAACTATTTCAACTGCTCCTAATATAGCAACTTTAGGATTATCTACATCTAAAGCCTTCTTTGCAACTAAAACCGTATTATTTATAATATCGGCTTTTTGTTCCAAAGTTGGTGCAATAGTCATTCCGGCATCTGATACAACTAAAAGTTTATGATAATTTGGTACTTCAAATATACTTACAAGAGAGAGAGTTCTTCCCGTTCTTAACCCATATTCTTCCTTTAATACTACTTTCATTAAATCTCCCGTTTTAATCTTTCCCTTCATTAAAAAATGTGCTTTTCCATCAGTAACAAGCTGTACCGCTTTGTTAGCAGCTTCTACATAATCACCTGCTTGAACGAATTCGAATTTATTAATATCTATTCCCATATTTTCCGCTATCTTTTTTGTCTTTTCCACATTTCCAACAAGTATTGCATTTATAATTCCTTCTTCATACGCTCTATCCAAAGCTTTCAATACAACTTCATCTTCACTTGCCGCAACCGCTACAGTCTTTTTCCCTACTTTTTTTGCCTTTTCAAGAATTTCCATTAACTTATTCATTTTTCTCACCCCAAATCTTTGCCTCTTCTTTGCCTTTTAAAACCCTTAATGCACCTTTTGCAAGAGCTTCCATTTCAAATTCACCAGGTACAGAAAAAACAGGTGCAAACTTAAATACGTATGACTTAATTTTTTCAACAACATTTTGGTTGTTAGCTATACCACCTGTGATAACAATAGCATCCACTTTTCCTTTCAATACCGCACACATTCCTCCAATTTCCTTTGCAATTTGATAAATCATAGCATCAACGTAAAATTTTTCCTTATCCGTTCCCGTTTCTAATACTTTCTTCACATCATTTGTTCCAAGATACGCAACTAATCCTCCTCTTCCAACAAACATCTTTTTCAATTCTTTTTTTGAATATTTTCCAGAAAAAGCAAGTTTAACTACATCTCCTACTGGAAGCTCTCCCGTTCTTTCAGGGCTAAAAGGTCCTTCATCATTTGCATTGTTAACATCTATCATCTTTCCTTTTCTATGGGCAGTTACCGAAATTCCTCCACCAAGATGCGCAATTACCATATTTAAATCCTCATATTTCTTTCCCAATTGTTCTGCCACTTCTCTAGCAACTGCTTTTATATTTAACGCATGTGCAAGACTCAATCTTTCAATTTCTGGAATACCAGAAACTCTAGCTTCATCTATCATCTCATCAACGGAAACAGGATCAGTTATAAATACAGGAATTTTTCCATTTGACAAAGAATACCCTATTACAGCCGCTAAATTTGAAGCATGCTTGACTTTGGTCTTATTTTTTAAATAATCCACCATACTTTCATTTACTCTATAAGTTCCACTTTCAAGCGGTGGTAAAATACCTCCCCTACACGCTATTGCAGAAAAATCTTCCACTTTATAACCTTCTTCTGAAAGGAACTTTAAAATCTCTTTCTTTCTAAACCCCTCTTGTTCCATAACATCGTTAAATTTTTCCAGTTCGCTTACATCGTGTCTTAACGTCTTTTGAACTAACTTTTTATCATCATCAAAAATTGCAACTTTTGTACTCGTTGAACCAGGGTTAATAACTAATATTAACACTATATCAACCCCTTAGACTTTCCATACTCCACAATCACTTCCTTAAGTCTATTTACACCTTCTATTATTTTTTCATGTGGTGGTAAACAGAAAGATAATCTCATAGAAGAAGAAACACTATCATCCGGTGTAAAAGCTTGACCTGGAATATAAAATACCAACTTTTTCTTTGCTATTTCAAACATTTCCAACGTATCAAATCCCTCTGGTAAAGTTACCCATGTAAAGAGTCCTCCATCTGGATAGATCCATTTTATTCCTTTAATATCTGAAAATGTATTTTCAAATGCCTTCATCATCGTGTCTTTTTTTGATTTATACAATTTAATTGTGGGGGTAATTTGTTCAATTAAATCATATCTCTCAAGATATCTTGCAGCAATTCTCTGTGTGAGAGCAGGACTACACAAATCTGTTCCTTGTTTTGCAAGTACAAATTTTCTGACAAGTTTTTCATCTCCAATAACTGCTCCAATTCTTAATCCAGGCGCAAGTATCTTACTAAATGTATTCAAAAGAATAACCCTTTCTTTTCCAGCGAGTTTAAACAATGGTGGTAGATGCTCTCCCTCAAACCTTAACAAACCATATGGATCATCTTCGATAATTAAAAGGTCGTATTTTTCGGCAAGCTCTATTATCCTCTTTCTCTTTTCAAGAGATAAAGTAGCACCTGCAGGATTGTGAAAATTTGGAATAACATATATAAATTTTACTTTCTTTATTTCACCTTTTTCATCGAGTTCTTTTAATCTTTTTTCAAGCACTTCAACGTTCATTCCATCATCTTCTAAAGGTACAGAAACAAATTTCGAAAATCTCATTCTAAACGCACTAGCCGCTCCCAAGTAAAACGGATTTTCAACAATGGCTATGCTTTCCTCATCTAAGAAAACTTTACCTGCAAGCTCCAATGCTTGTTGCGATCCCGTAGTAAACATTATATTGGATTCATCCAAATCGTTTATTTCATAAACTCTGTTTAAAAGACGTATCATCTGCTTTGCAAGTTCTGGATCTCCCTCTGTAGTACTGTACTGTAAAACATATTTATACTCATTTTCGATGACTTCGGAAGCAATTTTGGAAAGTTCATGTCTAGGGAAAGTTTCCGGATCTGGTACTCCTCCACCAAAGGAAATAGCACCTTCAACAGAAGCATATTTTAACAGCTCTCTAATTAAGGAGGAACTTAAATTATTACCTAATTTTGAATACTTTGAATCGTAATTCATAATTCCACCTCCAAAAATATATTTTATTTTCAATTTGTTTGCAATTTTTTGCATGCAATTTTTTGCATTTTTTCAGAATTGAAATAATTCTATAATAAGTGTACAATATAATTAGCAATTAGTAAAACTCCAAATAGATAAGTTTAACGCTAAAATCTCTTATTTTTCGCAATTTATTAGAAAAAACTCTTAAAATGCTGTATTTACAATTTATTTATTTTATTTAAAATTAAAGTGTGAAACATATTAAAATTCTAGGAGGTGGAAATATGATAAAGAAGAATTATTTACTTGCACCTGGTCCAACACCAGTACCTTTTGATATCTTACTTGAAGGAGCACGCGAAACAATTCACCACAGAACACCCCAATTTGTTAGTATTTTAGAAGAAACTTTAAACGAATTGAAATACCTCTTCCAAACGGAAAATAAAGTATATACTCTACTCTCCTCTGGCACTGGTGCTCTTGAAGCTGCCATTACCAATCTTTTAAACCCAAATGACAAAGCCATTATAGTGGAAGCTGGTAAATTTGGAGAAAGATGGAGAGAAATTGCAGAAAGGTATAACATAAATATAGTTTCAATAAAACTCGAATGGGGAGAAGCAGTAACTCCCGAACAAATTAAAGAAGCAATAGAAAAACATCCAGATGCAAAAGCAGTATTTACGACATACAGTGAAACTTCTACAGGTACTGTCATCGATCTTGAAGGCATAGCAAAAGTTACAAGAGACACAGATGTTGTGCTTGTAACTGATGCAGTCAGCGCATTGCTTGCAGAACCACTAAAAATGGATGAATGGGGTATCGATGTTGTGGTAAGTGGCTCACAAAAAGGAGTTATGCTTCCGCCAGGTCTTGCATTTATTGCTCTAAACGATAAGGCGTGGAATTTAGTGGAAAAATCCAACAACTCCAATTATTATTTCAATCTTAAAGCATACGCGAAAAAATATCCAGATAACCCGTGGACACCTGGCGTAAATTTAATCTATATGTTAAGAAAAGCAATAAAAATGATCAAAGATGAAGGAATAGAAAATGTTTGGAAAAGACATCAAATGCTTGCAGATGCAACAAGAGCTGCTGTTAAAGCGCTAGGTCTTGAACTATTCTCCAAACGTCCTGGTAACGTTGCAACAGCAGTTAAAGTGCCCGAAGGAGTAGATGGCAAAAAATTAACAAAAATCATGAGGGATAAATATGGGGTCACAATTGCAGGTGGTCAAGAACACCTTAAGGGTAAGATTTTCAGAATATCCACACTTGGTTATTTGAGTATTTTTGATACAATCGTAGGAATTTCCGCTTTGGAATTTGTATTAAACGAACTTGGTTATAAAGTTGAATTTGGTACCGGTGTAAAAGCTGCTCAAGAGGTACTATTCAAGGAGGTAAATAAGTAATGAGAATACACGTGAACGATCCCCTTGATAAAAGCGCAATGGAAAGGCTTAAAAAATCCGGGCACTTAGTAACAGATACACATCTTGAAAAAGAAGAACTTATAAGAGAAATGCCTGATATTGATGTCTTGGTAGTAAGAAGCGCTACTAAAGTTACAGCAGATGTAATTGAAGCTGGTTCAAAGTTGAAAATAATAGCAAGAGCTGGTACGGGATTGGATAACGTAGACGTTGAAAAAGCCAAAGAAAAAGGTATAAAGGTATTAAATACACCAGGAGCAAATGGTATTTCAGTTGCTGAACTTGCAATTGGTTTAATGATCGCTTGTTCAAGACATATAGCAAAGGGTACAGAAGATTTAAAAAACGGTATTTGGAGTAAAAAACAATTAAAAGGTCATGAATTATACAAAAGAACAGTTGGAATAATAGGATTTGGAAACATTGGAAAAGAAGTGGCAAAAAGGTTACTTGCCTTTGATATGAATATCCTAGCATATGATCCATTTATAAAAGAAACAGATTTAGATGTAAAACTAGTCGATTTGGATACTATTTTTAGGGAATCTGATATTATCACAATTCATGTACCTAAAACATCAGAAACCACACATCTTATAAACAAAGAAGCTTTCGAAAAAATGAAAGATGGTGTTATAATTGTAAATGCCGCTCGCGGTGGTATAGTTGATGAAGAAGCACTTTACAATGCTCTTGTCGCTAAAAAAGTATACGCAGCAGGTTTGGACGTATTTGAAGTTGAACCACCAACAGATGAACTTAGAAAAAGACTTCTTGAACTTCCCAATGTTGTAGCAACACCACATATTGGCGCATCTACAGTTGAAGCGCAATTAAGAGTTGGTCAGATTATAGTAGATAAAATTCTAGAAGAACTTAAATGAAAATAAAACAAAACAAAAACGGGTAATCATTTATGATTACCCGTTTTTTGTTTTGGTGGAGCCGATGGGATTTGAACCCACGGCTTCTACCGTGCGAAGGTAGCGCTCTCCCAACTGAGCTACGGCCCCAACTACATTTAATAATTTATCACATATAATCCATGTAGTCAACTTTTTTATTTTTTGACCATTTTTTAATAATATCTAAAAAAAAATTAAATTTCTTTTCTTTTTTTTTAATTTTCGCATATTTTTGAATTTCAACACTTCCTTTATAATTGTGAAACAACGGAGGTGATTAAATTGAACGAAGCATTAAAACTTGCATACAAATTCAAAAATGACATTATACACTTCATGAGCAGATTAATTAAAGCAAAAAGTTATTCTGGTGATGAAAAAGAAGTTATACAAGTTATCAAAAGTGAAATGGAAAAGGTCGGATTTGATAGTGTGAAAATCGATGGGCTGGGAAATATAATCGGAAAAATAGGAAACGGTAAAACAAAAATTGCAATGGACGCCCATATTGATACTGTAGATATTGGAAATGAAACACTTTGGGAAAGAGACCCATTTTCCGGAAGTTTTGATGAAAAATACGTATATGGTAGGGGAGCATCTGATCAAAAAGCAGGAATGTGTTCAATGGTGTATGGAGCAAAAATACTCAAAGAACTAAACATTTTTGATGATTTCACACTCTATGTTACAGGTACGGTTATGGAAGAAGATTGTGATGGTCTTTGCTGGAGATATATCATTGAAAAAGAGAAGATAAAACCAGATTTTGTTCTCATTACTGAACCAACATCTCTAAAAATAAACAGGGGCCACAGAGGAAGAATAGAATTTAGAATCAGAACAAATGGGATATCCGCACACGCCAGTGCACCAGAAAGAGGAATAAATGCTATATACAAAATGGCAAAAATAATAAACAAAATTGAAAAACTAAATTACAGGTTGGAAAGCACCTCATTTTTGGGAAAAGGGACAATAGTAGTCTCACAAATATTTTTTAAATCTCCTTCACACAATGCAGTACCTGATCAATGTGAGATTCAGATAGACAGAAGAATAACTGAAGGCGAAACAAAAGAAGTGGTATTTAATGAAATTAAAGAAGTATTTAAAAGAGCTGGTGTTGAAGATGCTCAAATTATTGAATTGGAATACAAAAAACCATCGTATACTGGTGTGGTATATCCAACGGAAAAATATTTCCCTGCATGGGTTTATCCAGAAGAGAGTGCTATTGTCCAAAGCGCCATAAAAAACTATGTAGATCTATTTAATTCCTCTCCGAAAATAGACAAATGGATATTCTCGACTAATGGAACAGTCACAGCAGGAGTCTACAACATTCCAACCGTTGGCTTTGGACCAGGTGATGAAAAATATGCTCATGCACCAAATGAAAAGGTGGAAATTGAACATCTTATAAAGGCTGCTGCATTTTACGCTACATTTCCAAAAACATTAATCAAAAACTTAAAGGGGGAATGACTATGTCTACGTTTTTCAGAGGAAGACACTTTATAACAACTCAAGATTTCACAAATGAAGAAATAGATATAATGTTAGACCTTGCAAGAGAATTAAAAATAAAATTCAGCTATGGTGAAGCAACTCCATATTTACTTTACAAAACGTTATTTTTGATATTCTTCGATGAAAGTACAAGAACAAGAAATAGTATGCAAGCGGGTATAGCACAATTAGGAGGTACTGGAATATTCTTAACACCTGATAAAATGCAAATAGCACATGGAGAAGTCGCAAAAGATACCGGTATTATACTATCCAGATTTGGAGATGGAATTGGAATAAGATATTGTAAATTTGGTGAAGGAAATAAATACCTTAACGAAATAGCCAAACATTCAAAGGCTCCTGTTATGAATCTCCAAGACGATATATATCACCCATTTCAAGTACTTGCCGACATCTTAACAATTCAAGAAAGATTTGGAAAAAATCTAAAAGGTCTCAAGGTAGGAATAAGTTGGGCATATGCTGAGAGTCATTTAAAACCACTATCAGTCCCTCAATCTCAAATTTTATTATTTACAAGATTTGGAATGGACATTACACTTTCTTATCCGAAAGGATTTGATTTAATGCCAGAAATTGTTGAACAAGCAAATAAAAATGCGGAAAAGTATGGTGGAAAATTAAATATCTCTCACAAGATGGAAGATGCATTTGTAGATGCAGATGTAGTAATCCCAAAAAATTGGGGTGGTTTCTTTGTATCGGATAATCCAGATGAGATTCGTGCAGAACAAGCAAAGCATAAAAATTGGATCTGTACAGAAGAATTAATGAAACTTACTAAAAAACATTCCATTTATATGCATGCACTTCCCGCAGACAGAGGAAAAGAAGTGGTTGATAGCGTAATAGATGGTCCTCATTCTGTAGTCTATGACGAAGCGGAAAACAGGCTCCACACAGCTAAAGCCGTTATGACACTGCTAATGGGAGGAAGATTTTAAGAATGTATGATATTGGCATTGTAAACGGAAAAGTATTTGTAGATGGAACTTTTATCCATCTAAATGTATATATCAATGCAGGAAAAATATCTGATTTATCAACAAATTATCAAAAATGCAAAAAAGAAATTGATGCAACCGGGAAGATTATCCTTCCCGGTTTTATTGATCCACATGTGCACTTCGAACTAAACCTCGGAAGATATACATCTATTGACAATTTTAAGAGTGGAAGTATTTCTGCTTTATTTGGTGGTGTAACTACAATAATTGACTTTTTAGACCCAATAAATTCTCTTGATCAACTTGAAGAAGCGTTTAATAAAAGATTAAAAGCAGCACAAAATTCAAGAATAGATTTTTCTTTTCACGTTACACTTGGCCAGTTCAATGGTGATTTAGATACGCTATTTAAAATGTCAAAAAAACTGGGAACAAGGTCTATAAAAGTATTTACCGCTTATTCTGCTAGTAAAAGAAGAACATCTGACAAACTTTTGTACAAACTATTCGAAAAATCAAGAGAATATAACGTGCCAATTTTAATCCACGCCGAAAATGAAGACATGATAGTTGAAAATGTTTCAATTAATCTCCATTCAAAGGCAAGACCAGAAATTTCTGAAATTTCTGAAATAATCAAAATATCCGAATTTATTTATCAAACAAAAGGAATTGCTTATATTGTGCATACAACTTGTGGAACTTCAATTGAAGAAGTTAAAAATAGATTTGCAAAAATTCATAACAAGAATTTATTTTTTGAAAGTTGCCCGCACTATTTTTATTTTGATGATGAAGTATACAGTAAAAAAGATGCCTATCTATACACTATGACACCTCCCCTTAGAAGTAAAATTGAAAAAGAAAAACTAAAAGCAAACATTGACAATATCTTTTCAATTGGCACTGATCATTGTTCATTTAACAAGAAAGACAAAAGAAAAAAGAAAACAGGAAACCTTCCCATGGGAATTGGAGGAATTGAACATTCATTCATATTAATGTACTCATTGTTTGGTGAGAAAATAATCGATAAATTTACAATAAACCCGGCAAAATTTTTCGGTCTATATCCTAAAAAAGGGGCACTACTCCCAGGATCCGATGCTGATATTATAATTTTCAATCCTAATTACAACGGAAAAATAGTAGAAAGTCATACAAAAGCCGACTATGATCTCTTCTTAAATACAAAGATAAAAGGAAAAATAGAAAAAGTAATTAAAGATGGTATTTTAGTGATAGATAATCAATTATTAAATTCACCCCTCGGAAAATTTATCAGGAGGTAATATTGATGAAAGCTATAATTAATGCTAACATATTTGATTTTGATAATTTTCACAAAAATTATTATATATTATTCAATAAAAAAATAATTGAAATTGGTAGTATGGAAAAATTTCCAGGTGCATCACATGTGATTGATGCACATGAAAATTTTGTAATGCCAGGTTTAGTTATTGGACATACACACATTTACTCAACATTTGCAAGAGGATTAAGTCTACCATTTAATCCTACAAACTTTAAAGATATATTAAATCAACTATGGTGGAAACTTGATTCAGAGCTTGGTAAAACTGAAAATTATTTTAGCGCTCTTGTCTCAGGGATTGAATTTATCAAAAATGGCATAACAACAGTTATTGACCATCATGCAAGTGGAAAACAAATTAAAGGAAGTTTAAATACATTAAGGAAAGCATTGTGCGATGAAATAGGATTAAGAGGAATTTTTTGTTTTGAAACAAGTGACAGATTCAACGTAGAAGAATGTATCCAAGAAAATCTTTTATTTTTAAATGAAAATAATACTGATATGTATGCAGGATTATTTGGATTACATGCATCTTTAAGCTTGTCTGATGGAACCTTAAAAAAGATATCCGAACTTTACAAAGGACCTATTCATGTTCACACAGCAGAAAGTATAGATGATGTAGAAGATTCACTTTCAAAATATGGAATGCGAGTTATAAATCGCTTGAATAAATTTGGCCTACTTAGAGAAAATTCTATCCTTGCACATTGTGTCCACGTTACTGAGGAGGAACTCAAACTCATCAGTCAAAATAACTGTTATATTGCTTTAAACGTTTCTTCCAATATGAATAACGGAGTTGGTCTTCCAGATTACCAAAAAATGAAGAAACATAATGTAAAAACGATAATAGGTAATGACGGTTTAGGATTTAACTTGGCAAGAGAATTACTAAATTTATTCTTTTCAATGAAGCTAAAAGGTAAATCTCCTCTTGCATTCTCGTTAGATGACCTAAAATACTCTATATCAAATACATACGAAATAGCAAGTAAACTACTTAAAATCAAATTAGGAAAAATACAACCAGGGTATGTCTCTGATTTAATAATTGTTCCATATATTCCTCCCACACCTATTAGTGAGGAAAATGTTTATGGACATGTTGTTTTTGGCTTGCTTGATAACTTTAGACCATCTCATGTAATTGTCAACGGCAAATTGCTAATGGATAATTACAAAATAACGGTTCCCACAGATGATGTCAATGAAATTTATAAAGAAGCCAGAAAAGTCTCACAAAGATTGTGGGAAAACTTGAGTGAAAATTATAAATAATAATCCTTTCAGAAAAAATATGTGTATTTTTATTATCCGCAACTTAATTTGTGGTGTCAAACAGAAAAAAACAATCTAGAAGCATTATTATATAACAAAAAGCTTTGAAGGAATATTATTAATTTCAAAATCAATGTCTTTGTATTTAATTTGCGATTTAAAAATAAATGGTAATCTATATTTAACATATATGATTAGTGGTAACTTAGATAAACAAAGTAACATTTTATTGATAAACAGTTATTATCAAAATGATTTATATTCTACAATCAACCTAAAAAACAAACAATGATTGTACTTAATAATTGACAAATCTGTTGTATTAGATATTTCTTTAAGATCTAACCTTAAAAACAACTAAAGGGGTGATTATCGTGGATCTTTCAACAGAACTTTCAGGCATAAAAATCCAAAATCCTGTAATGCCAGCTTCAGGACCTTTAGTGGGTGATTATGAAAAGATTAAATTCATTGATTCTACTGGAGTTGGTGCCATTGTTACAAAAACAATTTCTACAAAAGCAGCCGAAGTTCCAAGACCATGTATATACGGAGAAAACGACTTTGCTATGAACGCAGAACTGTGGTCAGAATATCCTTCCGAAAAATGGTTGGAGGAATTCCTACCTCGTTTAAAAAAGGAATTATCCAAACCTTTGATCATAAGCGCAGGATATTCAAAAGAAGACATGAAACAATTAATACCAAAATTAAACGAATTTGCCGATGCCTTTGAAATATCCACTCATTATGTTGGAAAAACTTATGAAACTATTGGTGAAATAGTAAAAGCAATTAGGGATAACACAGATAAACCTATATTTATGAAAATGAGTCCACATATTCCAGATCCAATCAAATTTACAGAAGTAGCTTTAAAAAACGGAGCTAACGGTATAGTCGCAATTAACTCTCTTGGTCCTACGATGAAGATAGATATACAAAATAGAAAAATCTTAATTGGAAATGAAAAGGGGCAAGTATGGCTTTCAGGTCCTGCAATTAAACCTGTAGCACTTGCTATTATAAAAATACTTCGAGATGCATTTCCTGAAATTACAATTATTGGTGTCGGAGGAATAAAAAATGCAGATGATGTAATTGAATTTTTGTTGGCCGGAGCAGATGCAATCCAACTTCTTTCATCAGCACTAATATTCGGTAAAGATATATATGAAAAAATAATAAATGATCTACCGAAAAAACTTGAAAAATATGGATTCAACAGTGTAAAAGAAGTTAAAGAAACAAAACTTACACACAAAGTAAAATATATACCAAAACATCCTAAAGTCAACAATAAAAAATGTACACTATGTAAGTTATGTGAAAAAGTATGTCCTTACTTTGCAATTACAATTGATAAAAAAGTCAACATAGACATAAAAAAATGTTTCGGTTGCGGGTTATGTGAAAGTAGATGCCCAACAAAGGCGATAACAGGAGTTTTAGAATAATATTAAAACAAAAATACAAAAATATTTACATTAAATACGTATTGACATTGAAATACACATATGCTATAATCATTTACGGTCTCTGGAAACGGGGCGTAGCGCAGTTGGCTAGCGCGCCTGTCTTGGGAACAGGAGGCCGCTGGTTCGAGTCCAGTCGCCCCGACCACAAGCGGGTGTAGCTCAATTGGTAGAGCATCGGCCTTCCAAGCCGAGGGTTGCGGGTTCGAGTCCCGTCGCCCGCTCCAGACTCGAAGGGGTCTAGTGCGCCCGTAGCTCAATAGGATAGAGCACCGGACTTCTAATCCGGGGGTTGTGGGTTCGACTCCCGCCGGGCGCGCCAAAATTTAATATTTTATTATGTGTGGTGGCTATAGCTCAGTGGTAGAGCGCCTGACTGTGGATCAGGTGGTCGTGGGTTCAAATCCCACTAGCCACCCCATTTTTCATATTATAATGTTTTTGATAAAATGCGCCCGTAGCTCAATAGGATAGAGCGTCGGACTTCGGATCCGAGGGTTGCGGGTTCAAATCCTGCCGGGCGCGCCATCTGAGCTCTTCCACTTAGATTTAGCAAACTTTTAAATAACATCACCGTAAAGGAGGTATTAGTATGGAAGTTCTTAAAGTTGCATCAGGTTCCAATCCTAACAAAGTTGCCGGTGCTCTTGCAGGAGTAATCAGAGAGAAAGGGAAAGCTGAAGTTCAAGCAATTGGTGCTGGTGCAGTAAATCAAGCTGTTAAAGCCATTGCAATTGCAAGGGGTTATCTTGCTCCAAGTGGTATTGATCTTGTATGTGTACCTGCTTTTACCGATGTAAGTATCGAAAACGAATCTAGAACTGCTTTAAAATTCATCGTCTTTCCAAGAGAATAATTGATTAGGAGAGGCACAGCCCCATATAGGACTGTGCCTTTTATTCTTTTTTCATTCTATATATCTTAAATTTTCCTATTAATGCTTTCTTTTCTTTAATAATTTTAAAACCTTTTCTTAAATAAAGATTTTTTGCTCTATTATTTTTTTCAACATCCAAATAGATATCCCTATAACCTTTTTTTTCAGTTTCTTTTATAAAATATTCTAAAAGTCTCGTACCAATTCCTTTTCCCCTCGACTTTTTATCCACACTAATATTTTGTATATATATCCCCTTTAATCCTTTTAGATTAATTATATTATTTATCAATATGTTCTTTACAAAAAGATCAACCAACTTAAAAAACGAAAATACTTCAAAAAAATCCTTTATTTTACCTTTTGTACATCTTTTTTCTAAATCATATGCTATTAATATACCTTTTATTTCTTTTCCATCAAAATAGCCATACACATTTCTATATGAAAAAGGATTTCCTTCTCTCTTAACTAATTCCGCAAGTTTCAAAATCGCTTCTTCTCTTTTTCCAAACAAAAAATAAAACAACCTCTCATCTGTATCATAAATTAATTCGGCCACTTTTAACAAATCATCATCTTTATTTATCTTACGAATCATCTTTTATACCCCCAATAAAAAAGGGAAGCCAAGAAGCTTCCCTTTTAATCATTTCCTTATGTATCTTGGAGTATCATCGTACTTTTCAATCAAACCATTTAATCCCTTTTGGATATATTCAACAACCACATCCGCCAAAACAAAACCTGTATCATATCCTGATGCTTTATTTTCTGAAAGCATTGAATATCCATCTCCACCACTTGCCATATAGTTATTAGTTACAACAGTATAAACTTTATCCATTTCAAGTGGTTTTCCATTTACCATTACTTCTGTTACTTTTCCATTTTCACTCTTAAAGGTTAAACCTCCTACGTGTAACCATGCTCCTTTTCCTTCAGGAAGCTTTGCAGCATATTCCAACACTTTTATTACTTCCGAACCTTTCATCTTCATTACATAAACGGTGTTTCCAAATGGCAATACCGTCAAAATATTTCTTATAGTTATCTTTCCTGGTTTTATTGACGCCCTTATTCCTCCTCCATTTTGGAACGCAATATCCGCACCTGTTTTCCACATCATGGCATCGGTAATAAGGTGTCCAAGATTTGTATCTCCAGATCTTACATGCTTTCTTTCACCGTCTAATAACACCTTTGTTTCTCCAATAACAGTATCAAGTTTTTTAGAACCAATCTTTGCAAAGTAATCAAGTGGAACTTTTACATATTCTGCCGGTTTGTATTCTTTTCCCACAAACTCGTACATTGAATTACCATTTTTATCTTTACCTTTATAAACTTTCAAATTAACTGGAATAGATGTCCATGACCACTCTTTTATCTTTCCGTTTTCTACATCCAAATCAAGTTTTCCAACAATCTTACCCCATTCCCATGCTTGAATCAAAATTGTATTGTTGATAACCTTTGCCTCATTAAGTTTTGTATGACTATGCCCGTCTACAATTATATCTATTCCATCCACCTCTTTTGCCAACTCTTCTGACGTAGTGTAATTTCCCTCGTATGCTTGACCCATTCCCAAATGTGTAAGTGCAATTACAATATCAGCCTTTTTTCTAAGTTCAGGAACAAGTTGTTTGGCAACTTCAATGGCATTTTTAAATTCCAAATCTTTGCTAAAGAGCGGTTCCAATATTGCTGTTTCTTCAGTTGTCAAACCAAATATTGCAACTTTAATACCACCAACATTTTTTATTATATATGGTGTAAAGAAAGGCTTGCCATCCTTATATATATTTGCAGATAAAAATGGAAACTTTGCAATACTCATTTGATACATTAATACATCTCTTGATTTGTCAAATTCATGGTTTCCAACGGCAACTGCATCAAGTTTCATTCTGTTCAATGCAAAGATATCTGGTAATGCATTTAAAAGATCAGATTCAGGCACACCAGTGTTTATATCTCCCGCATGTAAGAACAAAACATTTGGATTCTTTGCACGTTCTTCATCAATTATAGATGCAATAACGGCAAATCCACCTATATTTGGATTATGGTACTCACTAAATGCCCATGCATGACCATGTGTGTCATTAATGTGAAAAATAGAAATTTTTGTGGCAAACAAACTAATTGTTAATATTACAAAAAGCGTTATAAACAACCTGAGTTTCTTCATACAACACACCTCCCTGTTTTATAGTTTGCAATTATATTTTATCACAAACTTTCCTCAATTAACTGCTTTTTGAACATATTTGCATATAATCCACCTTTTTGAACTAATTCATCATGATTTCCTTTTTCAACTATTTGACCATTATCAAAGACATAAATAACATCCGCATCCTTCAAAACCTTTAATCTGTGCGTTATAATAATCATAGTTTTACTTTCCATATTTTTTCTAAGAGATTCAATTATTCTCTCTTCTGTCTCTGGATCAACAGCTGAAAGGCAATCATCAAAGATAAACACATCGCTATTTCTTATTAGTGCTCGGGCTATAGTTATTCTTTGCTTTTGCCCTCCTGATAACGTAACTCCTCTTTCCCCTACAACCGTATCATAGCTTTTGGGGAATTTTTCAATGTCACTATGTACAGCAGACAACATAGCATATTCTTTTACCTGCCATTCATCAAAATCTTCCAATCCAAATGCTATATTATTCTTCACACTAGTCGAAAACAAAAATGTTTCTTGAGGTACGTAAGAAATCTTTGTCCTGACTACCTCAGATGGTATATCGTTAATATCATATCCATTTATAAACACATGCCCCTTGTCTACGGGATAAAGTTTACTTATTATCTTAACTATAGTAGATTTTCCACTTCCAACCGTACCAACTATACCAACAAGCTGACCTTTTTTTATTTCTAAATTAACACCTTTCAAAACATACCTATCTGTACCAGGATATTTGTAATCTAGTTCTTTAATTAAGATATTTTCAATTTCGTTTATTTCAACGGGATTTTCTGGTTCTTTTACTTTTGATTTTGTATTTAAAATCTTTAAAATTCTATTGTAAGAAGCTCTACCATTTTGAATTATATTAATTACCCATCCAAACGCAGTCAGTGGCCATACAATCATACCAATATAATTATTAAAGGCAAAAAACATACCAAGTGTTATCTTTTGATTTATAACCATTGGTCCGCCATATGCAATAGTAATAAAATACGACAAAGAACTTATAAAATGAATTAACGGCCACATTATACCCCAAACTTTAACAAGAGATAATGTTGCCACAAAATTATTATTTGCCTTTTTTGAAAATAAATCTTCAAACTTTGGTAGTATTGAAAATGATTTGAGTACTCTAATACCATCTACAGATTCCTCAGTGAAACCACTTAAATCCGAAAAAGTATCTTGAACCTTTTTTGATCTTTTGTATATAAATTTACCAAAGATAAGGGAAATTAACATTATAAATGGCAAAGGAATTAAAGCAATAAGAGTTAATTTCCAACCAACACTAGTTGCCATGAAAAATATTGTAACAACTGACATAAAAGATGCATCAACCATCATAACTATACCAGGTCCAAGCATCCTTTCAAGGTTGTTCATATCATTTGTAAAATGCGCCATTAAATCTCCACTTCTATGTTTATCAAAAAATGACATGTCTAATGACAGCATTTTTTCATAAAGAATCTTTCTTGCCTCATAGGTAAATTTTCTTGCACTACCTATTATAAAAAATCGCCACAGAAATCTGGTAATAAACATACCAAGTGCTATACCTATTATTCCAAGAGCCATTAATTTTGCAACATGGATATCTGGAGTTTTTACATTCAAACTATCCACAGCTTTTGATATAAATTTTGGAACTATAAGTTGTAATGTATCAACAATTATCAAAGTAAAAATCCCAGACAAGTAAAAAAGAAATCTCTTTTTTATAAATTCTCTAATCAAAAACATCACCTCTCAAGTTCACCAACAAAAATATCTAAGCCTCCAAGATGTCTATCAAAAAGTCCATTTAAAGAATTTGTCTCACCAACAAACTTTATCTTACCAGATACATTCAATGCCCTTTTTATTTCGTCAAATCCATATCCTCCCCCCACAAAAATCCAATGATTAAGATGTATCACAAAAAAGTCAACAAGCCCTTTTTTGTAATTTAATGAATGAAAATCACCGTCTTTAGAAGCTGTTTTCCCAAAAAGATATATCCCATCGTCACCAACTAACATATCATTGCATATATCATCTTTACTACCGTCTAAAACGTAATCATTTAGTCTATTGCCATTTGAGTCTAAAATCATAATATAAATATTAGAATCATCCGTAATATTCCCTCTGCTATCAAAATAAACATTTGAAACTAAATAAATCTTGTCTTTATACACAAAAGCCTTACTTGCAAAATCATCTTCTTTCCCACCAAAAAATCTTATCCACCTTAATTTACCAAAATAATCTACAAAAATAACCATTAAATCTCGACTTTTTCTAAAAGTATTTCCAAAGATAACATAACCACCATTACCCTTAGAAATTGATACTGCTTCATCCAAATACTTTCCACCAAAATTCTTCTTCCAAATAATATTTCCATCAAAATCTACTTTCATTAAAAAAACATCAGACCATCCGTTTAAATCAATAAAATCATCAGACCAAGTATCTCCAAAAATTAATAACCCATCATTTTCAACTATAACTTCTCTTCCCCTATCTTTATATCTTCCACCGTAAATCTTTTTCCATAAAATTATATCGTTCTTTAAAGCATAAAGGATTATATCTTGTGCACTATTGGCTAACACATAGAAAATACCATCCTTCTTTTTTAAATCTACCAACTCACCATCCAAATCAAAATAAAATTTAACCCCATCTTTTAAAATAAACGGTCTTTTTCCTTCTTTTCCAAGAATATAGTAATTTCCATCTATAAACGTATAGTTATAGACGTGGTCATCCTTCTTTGAACCTATTACACCTAAAATCTTTACGGTAGGATTTGTGTAAAATTCAAAAATAGGAGTTTCAATTGTGTTATATCCATCTGTAACTTCTAATTTCCAATAATACTTTGAGTTGGGTGATAAATCTTTAATTTCATATACATTAGCCCTATAATTTTTTATAACAGGTTTCAACTTATCTTTTGAAATACCAAAATACAAAGTTGAAAGCGTTTCATCATCATCCTCTATATTCCATCTAAAGGTTATACTTTTCCCAACACCCTTTAAACCATTTTTAGGAAAAATTATTCTAATTTTAGGTTTTTCATTTTTTACGTAAATCTCTTTATAACTACTATATACGTACTCTCCTGCTAAATTTACAGCTTTCAAACGTAACTTGTATTTTACATTTGGTTTAATACTTAAAATATACTCTGAAGAATTCAATTTTATTTCCTCGTTGTTGATTTCTAAATAATACTCAAAATCATTATACTTCTTATATTTTACTTTATACTTTCCCTCTTCTTTTATAATTTCAAAATTGATATCTACAGGATTAACGTAAAATTCGAAGGTATTAGAAACCACTTTTGCCCCAAACTCATCTTCACATTGAACACTCCATTTGTATTTTCCAGTGGGAAGCACAATTTCATATTTATTATCCTTTAATTTAATTTCTCTATTATTTAAATACAAAGTATAATTTAGCTTATCATTATCTTCTGCATCCCATGAAAAAGTAACTCTATTGCCATTTACAGTGGCTCTTGCATCTAAAATCTTGGGAATATCATTTAAAATAGTAAAACTACTTACAGGGGTTTCAATATAATCATTTCCAAATTTTATTCCAACCTTCCAAAAATAAGTTCCGGGTTTTAATAAAATAGGATATTTTGTTTCTATACCATCATACACCTTTTCCAATTCATTTGTACCCAAAAACAACTCTGAAATTAAAGAAAGTTCCCTTTTATACTGAATGTCCCATTTTAATTCCACATTCCTACTATTCAAAATAAAATTATTTTTTGGAAATATTAGATTAACCCTTGGAGATTCAACTTGGGTGAACTTAATAATTAATACTATACTTACAATACTTAAAACTATAAATAGTAAATACAAATATGATTTTTTCTTATTTTCCAAATATACCCCTCCTAAAACACAATCCCCTTCCAAATAATACTAAAAAATATAGCAAAAACAGGACTTATCCACCATACATGATCAAATTTCTTCACCTTCCACAATCTAAATAAAAATCCAAAAAACAAAGATAAGAACGCAAAAAATGGTTTACCAGCAAGAAAAAATATAAAGAATGCCAATCGCTCTGAAATACCTTCCAAATCCTCGTAATTCTCTATTGCGGGATAAAAATTCCTAAAAAAGTAGGAAAGTGCCGTGGTAACCAAAGCCATACCAAGTATATACAAGACAAATTCTTTTGAAAGATACGAAGTTTTAAAATAATCTGAAACAACAAAATTAAATATTAAAGCAATTATCATCCCGGCTATTTCAATTAAATGATAATACACCTTCTTATTTACTTTAACACGTAGATAATCAAAAAAAAGATGTATAGCTATGAAAGTAAATAAAATCACAGGTACGGTATAAAGTAGCGTATCAAAAGTAAAAGCTAAAATTGCAAAAGCAGACCAAATTAGGTGTTGTATAAAATTCCATCCTTTTAAATGCCTCAATTTGCTGTTGTGGGTAAATCCATGATCAGCTACATAATGTCCTAAAAAAAGGTGCAGCATCATCTCACTCCTAATCCTTTTTTACTTTATATTTCAATATTCCATCTTTAGTTACAAGATACAAATATTCACCATCTGAATCCGCTGTCAAAACTTCATTGTCAAGTTT
Source organism: Thermosipho sp. 1244 (assembly GCF_018588215.1). Lineage (NCBI taxonomy): Bacteria > Thermotogati > Thermotogota > Thermotogae > Thermotogales > Fervidobacteriaceae > Thermosipho > Thermosipho sp. 1244. The sequence continues at coordinate 61,644 of NZ_LNGA01000032.1, read as the reverse complement.
CTCTATAATCCTCAATACCCTTCTTTCTGGAATATCAATTATTGTAATAAAATTTCTTCCAATAGTTAAGAAATAATTTCCCACTCTAAAAATAGCTATATTACCTATCCAACCTTCACCTATATAATTTCCAACAGTCGAACCTATATCGTAAAATAAAAATCCATAACTTCTTGTAATTCCCAAAACTTCATTCCTATAAATTATTACATCTGAAATATCAATACTTTTATTTTTAAGTTCAGGTACACTTAAAAGCAGATTTAATCTTGGTATGTAAATTTGTTTATTTGTATATAAAATAAGATAATTTTCAACCACCTTAATTCTCCCATACTGTCCTTTTAAATCTACTATTTTCTTACCAAATGGATCCCAAAAACTAACAATTTCCCCGGAATTAACCGCTGTATACACACCTTCTTGTGTTGCAAGAAAATCTGCTACATAAACAACATTGTATTTTTTCTTTATAGCTGGACTATAAAAGTAAATCTCACTTGCCGTTCTAAAGGAAACCCCACCAAAGCTCTTTTTTAAGTTAAATATAGGTCCTTCCATGAGTTTCGTACCATTTCCATACAATCCATTTGGTCCTCCTGTGTAAATAACTGACCTAAAAATGGCAATTTGATTTCCAGGAAAATTCAACTTTTTGTCAAAATCCACAACTATTGAATTTGAAATTCTTGCACCATTAAATCTATATGGTCTCAACTTAGATAAATACACTTCTTTTTCTTTTTCAGTCTTTGATACATACTCTCTATAGTTATCATCTTTGTACTCGGGGATCTTAATTTCACCAAACTCTAAAAATTGTTTTAACTTTTCCACAAACTCGTTAGAAGAATAAAACGAATAAGCATCACCTTTTATTTGAATAAGATCAATTCCATCTATTTTTGCAGAATCTACTGAAACAATTCCATCACCTTTTCCACTAACAAGCTCAGGGTAAAATTTTTCAAGAGTACTATTTTTAACGTCTATACCAAAAGGAGGAGTTGTTCCCATAAATGAAATCATGCTTACATTATCTTTTCTTGAAAGTGTCTTCATCTTTTCCAAAAGTTTGGAATCCGGTAAAATTTCACTCCAATATGTATTTACTGTCTCAATAAAAGTATAAATATGTGTCTGAATTGAAGAAATCATGTTTTCATCAAGGTTATAAATCTTTGATAACGCCTCTGGGGTTTTTCCATACAAAAGTGAACCAAAATATACAGGATTCGAAATATTTGTACCCTTAAATGGCACAGAAATAAATGCAATTTTTCTAACATTGTTAATTTCTGGATGTAACAATAAACAATAAGAAATTATTAATCCTCCAATATCTTGAGCTATAACATCAAATTTGAAATTCTTGAATCTTTTCAACTCAGATGCAAGCTTCTCAGCTTCAAATTCAATATAGCTTTTTAACTCTGAACGTTTAAAATAATCATCTACCATATCTTTATATAGCTTTGATCTTACTTCGTAAAGTGGATAATTATACATCATTATAGTTCTATCGGAAAATACAACCGACCAAAAATTTAAATCTGGACTATCATCTGATTTAAAATATCCCTTGAAATTTCTATCTGAGCCTGGAATAACCAAAATAGCGGGTTTTGGTGTGAGTTTTTCAACAAGCACCTTTATACCCAATTCTTGTTTTTTTGGGTTTAAAGCCACGATTCCTATCTTTGAACTATGGAAAGATTGAGTTTCAACGTAATATCCTTTTTCATCTTTTCCTATATAACTTCCGGGAAAGATCCTATAGGCAGAACCTTTATCGGGAATGTACGCAAGTGCAACATTGTTATAATCTATCCCATAATAATAATCAGATGGAAAATAATATTTAAAAGTAATTGGCCTATATGCAAAATCAACCTTCCCATCTTTTGGAATAACATCGTACACCGTGTCTATAAACGGATAATTTTTAAATAAGTCTGGATCAGTATCCGGCGTAATAGGATTTAACCTAAAAGATTTTTCATACGGAAAGGCACCTTTTGGAATATTTATATAAAGATTTTTCACAACAGTTGTTTCTTGTTGCGCCTTTATCTCAATTTGAGACTTTTTCTTTAAAAACTGACCAATTAATATAGCAAAAGCCACTGCAACTATCACAATAGATATAGATAACAAAAGCAAAAGCTTTCTTTTGTATATAGTTTTCAATAACTCAATTACTCTACCAAATAATTTTCCAAATAGTTCTTTTGCTCTCCCTAAAATATTCTTTAAAAAATCCATTAATTATCCCCCTGTGAACCTTTCCCAAATTTTTTTCTAAATTCGTCTAAGTCCAAATTTTCAACAAATTTTTTAAACTCGTCATCTTCTTTGTCATAATCCTCATTAGGATAATCAATTGAATAATCCAATACTAACTCATTTGAAACATATATCGGCGAAGATGTCTTTAAAGCAAGAATAATAGCATCAGATGGTCTTGCGTCAAATTCTATCAATCCATCATCCTCTTCGTCGTTTGCAGTCAAATCTTTCAATATTACCTTTGCATAAAAAGTATTATCTTCAATTTTGTTTATTAATATCTTCTCCATCTTTGCCTCAAGTCCTTCAACCATTGAAAGTAAAAGATCATGAGTTAACGGTCTTTCAAAAGTTACATTTTCCAAAATCATAGCAAGTACACTTGCTTCGCATGCACCTATCCATATTGGAAGTATCTTTTTAGTACCTTCAATAGATAAAATCACAACTGGTGAATTATTTACTTTATCCAATGCCAATGCTTTAATTGTCGCCCTTTTCATCCAAAATCCTCCTTTCAAAATCCTCAACGCCTTTTGAAATTACACTTTTTACATATTCTCTTAAAGCTTTCTCACTATCAAAAATATTGGGATCCACTAAATCATGAATTTTAATATATATAGGATGCCTTTTTATAAACAAACTCTTTTTTCTAAGTACTTTATGCGCTCCCCAAATGGAAATTGGTAAAATCTTAATCTTATACTTGTAAGCTATCTCCAAACTTCTATTTTTAAAATCTAGAACTTTCCCATCAAAACTTCTCGTACCCTCGGGAAACAAAACAAAATGAACTCCTTCATTTAGTTTCCTTATCACTTCTTTCAAAGACATTGCCGTCTTTCTCACATTCCCTCTATCAATTAAAACACTTCTAAGATATTTTAAAAACCAATTTATTCCAGGTATCTTTCCCAATTCTTTTTTGGCAATAAACGCAACAGGTTCAACAAATCCAATAATTAAAGGAATATCAAGAGCACTTTGATGATTAGACACAACAATATAATTTTCATCTATTTTTGGCTTTTTACCAAATACGTGCACCTTAATCCCAAGTAATTTAAAAGTCATCTTACCAAAAATTTCAATCTGCTTTACAACAAACCTTCTAGATACTTCTTTGTTAAATAAACCTATGAAAAATCCTACAAATAAAACTATCGCACCGTATATTACAATATAAACAAAGGCCCCAATCAAAAAATATAACGTATAAAAAAACTCAAATATTTTTCTCATGATTCCCTCCCTAACGCATAACTTTCCATACTATTAAATACCTTTTCTTCTAATTCAAATAGCTTGTCAAGTTTTTGTTCAATTTCCTTTAACTCTCCAATCGAAGATTTAGTTGCGGGATTTTTAGGTGCAAAAGCCACACAACTGTCTATATAAGGTAATATTGAAATTCCATATGTTTCTATCTCCTTTGCTTTTTCAATAATATCTAGCTTTTCAAAGCCAATTAATGGTCGTAGAATTGGAATATCAGAAGCATCTTCAATAGTTCTTAAATTAGAAAGTGTTTGACTTGCAACTTGCGCAATATTCTCACCCGTTATAATTGCACTGGCTTTTCTTTTCTTTGAAAGTTTGTTTGCTATTCTCATCATACTTCTTCTTTGAATAATCAAAGAATATCTATCTGGCACATTTGACTTTATGTACTGCTGAACTTCTGTAAAAGGAACGATATAAGTTCTTAAGGTATCAGGGGTATATTTTGATAAAACCTCAGCTAAATCTAATATCTTCTTTACAGATTTTTCACTCGTAAACGGTGGACTTAAAAAGCTTAACGTTTCAAGTTTTAACCCACGCTTTAGCATATACCAACCCGCCACAGGGCTATCTATTCCCCCACTTAAAAGTAAAATTGCCTTACCTGAAACACCAACTGGGAGTCCTCCATACAATCTTTCCTTACCAACAAAGATAAAAGCTTCCTTTTCTTTTATCTCAATTCCAACTGTTATATCTGGATTATGAACATCAACATTTAAATTGTCAAATTCTTCAAGTACGTAAGCGCCAATATATGCGCTCAACTCATTAGAAGTCATTGGAAATTGTTTAAAAGACCTTTTCGTTTGAACCTTAAAAGTTTTTTTTCCTTTTATATTTAAACTCAACAATTTTTTTACAGCCTCTTTTATTTCATCAATGTCATGACTTACCGCATATGCATAACTAAAATTTTGTATTCCAAACACATATTTTAATCTTTCTTTTATTTCACCAAATGACATATTTTTTAACCTTATAATTATTCTTCCATACCTTTTGCTTATCTCAGGCGGTCTTGCAATCTTTCTTATATTATCAATAAGTTTTTTTTCAAAATATCCCCTATTTTTTCCTTTTAATCCTATTTCAGAATACCTTACTACAACTACTGGCTCCATTTGAAGCCTCCTTTCTGGTAATATTCTATCACATCTAAACGATTTTGTTTAAGTAACTTATAACTTCTTCCAATTCTTGTATTTTCCTATCCACTTCTTCTACGTCCTCTGAAAAAATCGCACTTTTTACACATGTCTCAAGATGTGAATTTAAAACCTGAACATTTGCTTTTTTCAAAAGGGCAATCGTTGCAAGAATTTGCTTTGAAATATCTATACAATATCTGTTATCTTCTACCATCTTTATTACCGCCTCAACTTGCCCTTTGGCATTCTTCAATGTCCTTAACGCATCCCTATGCTTCACATAACCAACCTCCTTCCCTTAAATTATACCATGAAAAAAACTCTCTGCATTCGCAGAGAGTTTTACACATAAGCACCTAAAAATTGACTTCTATACAATTCTGCATAAAAACCATTTTTATTCATCAGCTGCTCATGTGTACCTTTTTCGATTATTTTTCCTTCATTCATTACCAAAATCATATCCGCATCTTTAATAGTCGATAATCTATGTGCAATAACAAAATTAGTTCTACTATGCATCAATCTTTTCATAGCACTCTGAATATATTTCTCAGTCAACGTATCCACATTACTAGTAGCTTCGTCTAAAATTAAAATATCTGGATCCACTACAAAAGCCCTTGCTATCGTTATAAGCTGTTTCTCCCCTTGAGAAATATTTGAAGCTTCTTCATTAATAACGGCATCATACCCTCCAGGCAATGCCATTATAAAGTGATGGGCATGTGCTAACTTTGCAGCATTTATTATTTCTTCTTCAGTGGCATTATCTTTACCATATGCAATATTTTCCCTAATAGTACCATTAAACAACCAAGTATCTTGTAAAACCATCCCAAAGAACCTTCTCAAATTATTTCTTCTCAATTTTCTTATATCCACACCATCGATGGTAATTTTTCCCTTTTGTATCTCGTAAAACCTCATCAATAAATTCACAAGAGTTGTTTTTCCGGCACCTGTTGGTCCAACAATGGCAATAGTTTGCCCGCTTTTCACATCAATATTTAAGCCCTCAATTAATTTTTTATCTTTACTATAACTAAAATAAACATTTTCAAATTTCACATTCCCCTCAACAGACTTTAATTCTATGGCATTCTCTGGATCAGGTTCTTCTTCCTCATCTAAAATTTCAAAAACCCTTTCTGCTGCTGCAAGAGTTGACTGAATCATGTTCATTATATTTGCCACTTGAGAAATAGGTTGATTAAATTGTTGAGAGTATTGAATAAATGCCTGTACATCACCAAGTTGGATAATGCGTTTTGTCACCATTATTCCGCCCATTATCGAAACTATAACATATCCCAAATTACCAACAAATCTCATAATAGGCATAGTTATTCCAGAAACAAATTGTGCCTTCCATGCAGAACCATATAACTTTTCGTTATACTCCTCAAATCTTTTAATACTTTCCTCTTCCATGTTATATCCTTTTACAACAATTAATCCGCCAAACATCTCTTCAACATGTCCATTTACATTTCCAAGAAATTCTTGTTGATTTTTAAAATATTTCTGAGATTTCTTTACTATAAGTACTATCAATGATATGCTGATAGGTAGTGTAACCATCGTAACCAAAGTGAGCAAAGGGTTAATGGTAAGCATCATTATAATAACCCCAACTATTGTAACTATAGAAGTAATAAGTTGTGTCAAACTTTGATTCAAAGTGTTACTAATCAAATCTACATCATTTGTTACTCTACTTAAAATTTCACCATGTGTTTTTGAATCATAAAACCTCAATGGAAGTTTGGAAAGCTTTTCCATAACTTCCGTCCTTAATTTTTTCACAACCCTTTGTGATACACCTGCCATTATATATTGCTGTATATACATAAATAACGCAAATAGACCATACAAAATTCCCACTTCAATTAAAATTCTTAGTATACCCTGGAGATCTATTTTTGCCCTGGGAAATATTTTTCTTGCAAGAAATCCCTGGAACAACTTAGTTGTTGCCTTTCCTAAAACTTTTGGAGCAATAATACTAAATATTGTTCCAGTTATCGCAAGTGCAAATACAATTATCAAAGGGATTACATATGGTCTTAAATATCCTAATAACCTTTTTAGTGTTTTTTTGAAATTTTTTGGCTTTTCAACAGCCCCTCTTATTGGTCCCCCGGGCCCTCCCCTACGCACAGGTTTTCCCATACTCATGCTATCTCCTCCTCTGAAAGTTGAGAAGAAACTATTTCCCTATATACCGGACAATTTCTAATAAGTTCTTTATGTGTTCCAATACCCACTATTTTTCCATTTTCCAAAACTATAATCTTATCTGCATTCATAACCGTGGCTACTCTTAAAGAAACTATTATCTTTGTTGCATTTGATAGCTTTTCTCGCAAAGTTTTTCTCAATTTTGCATCAGTTTTGAAATCAAGAGCTGAGAAACTATCATCAAAAATATAAACATCTTTATTCCCCACAATTGCCCTTGCAATTGCAAGTCTTTGTTTTTGACCACCTGAAAGATTTGTTCCACCTTGCGAAACTTTCGTTTTTATACCATCAGGAAACTTTGAAACAAACTCCCAAGCTTGTGCAATCTTTAAGGCCTCTATAATTTCCTCTTCACTGGCATCTTTTTTACCTATTCTTACATTTTCTTCAATTGTTCCAGAGAAAATAACTGGACGTGAAGGAGTTAATGAAATCCTTTCCCTCAAATATCTTTGAGAAATTTCCTTAATGTTAATTCCATTAACTAAAATCTCTCCTTTAGTAACATCATAAAATCTCATGAGTAATTTGACAAGAGTACTCTTTCCTGAACCAGAACTTCCAATAATTCCAACTACTTCCCCTGGGTTTATTGTAAAACTTGCATTTGACACTGCGGGTTCTTTTCCTCCTTCATAATAAAATGTAACATCTTTAAATTCTATCTTTTCCACGATATCGATCTTCTTCGGTTGCTCTGGATCTTTTATCCTTGTTTTTTCTTCTAAAACACTATTAATTCTTTCGGCTGAAGCAGATGCTCTTGGAAGAAAGATAAAAATAACGGATATCATTATAAATGAAAACATAATTTGCATAATGTATTGCATAACTGCCATCATGTTACCTATTTCCAACGTGCCTTTATCAACCTGTAAAGCACCAACCCAAATCAAAAAGACAATAGTTATATTCATAATCAGTAATATCAAAGGAAAAACCAAGGAAAAAATCCTGTTAACTTTAAGAGCTGTACTCGTTAAATCCTCATTGGCATCTTCAAACCTTTGTTTTTCATACTCTGTTTTTGCAAATGCCCTAATAACCCTAACACCTGTAAGATTTTCTCTTAAAACTCTATTTAACTTATCAAGTTTTTTTTGCATTGATTTAAACAATGGAATTGAATATTTTAAAATAAAATACATAGCAACAAACATAATAGGCAACGAAACAAGCAAAACCATAGAAAGTTTTGCGCTTTTTGAAACCGCCATTATTGTTCCACCAATGGCCATAACTGGAGCAAGTGCAACTATACGTAACATCATAAACAAAACACTTTGGATTTGTGTAATATCATTTGTATTTCTATTTATAAGCGTTGAAACACCATACTTATCCACTTCGTTTAAAGAGAAATTCATTACCTTTTTAAAAACCATACTTCTAAGATCTTTTCCAAATCCCATAGAAATTCTTGCGGCAAAAAATGTTGAAATGACAGCAGCAGTAACATTTAACAAAGTGATGCCAAGCATTTTCCAACCTACACTCCAGATATAATCGACATTTCCCCTTGCAACACCTTTATTAACTATATCCGCCATCAAATTTGGAAGATATAAATTTAAAACAGCTTGCAAAGTAACAAAAAACAAGGTCAAGATAATTAAAAAAGTATATCTTTTCAAATATTTAAAAATTTTTCCCATCTTTCATCGCCTCCAAATTTTTAACAACTTTTTCCAAAAGTTTTTCCAAATGATTTAATTCCCCTTTCGAAAAATCTTTAAAACACGCACTTTCAAACTTTTTCATACTCCTCAGTAACTTTTCGTGTATTTCTTCTGCCTTATCTGTAAGATAAACATGAAAATATCTTCTATCCTTTTCATCTACAACCTTTTTTACAAATCCTGCCTTCTCCATTCTTTTTAACATTATTGCCACTGTAGAGGTATTAACCATTATTCTTTCGGCCAATTTTTTTTGTGTTATACCTGGAAATTTTTTGATAATAAAAAAAAGTGGAATTTGCCCGGGATGAATTCCATACTTTTCCATATCTGCCCTTAAAATCTGAAATTTTAGCTTTTCAATTTCTGAAAAAAGCAAAAAAGCATGTTCAAAATTTTCACTTTTCAATTTTTCCACCTCCGATACATTTACGTAAAACTATTATACATCAAACTATTTTTTTGTCAAAAAAGTGGGGCCAAAAGGCCCCACAAAACTAAAAAACAACTATCATTTTGAGAAAGGCTTTAATGAATCCATGTATATTGAAGAAATTGTTTTTTCATCTGCACTAATTGGTGCCATACTCAACAACAATCCCAAAGAAGGAGTTTCAAGTGCAAGTTTTGTAAGTTTTGGAATGTCATTTTCACTAAATCCCATATCTTCTAATTTTTCTGTAACTCCTAAGTTGAACAGCCACTTTTCAATACCAATTGCTATCTTCTCTGCTTCGCCTGGGACACCCTTTAAATCTGGAACAATTGGGCTGTAAATATCCGCTAAAACCTCTGGCTTTGAGGTGTAAATATGTTTTACAACGGCTGGAAGAAGCATTGCAAGCCCAAGTCCATGAGCAAGATCAGGTTTTACTGCACTCAATGGATGTTCAAGTGCATGTGTAAAGTGCAACAATCCATTATCAAAAGAAATCCCTGCTATTGTAGAAGCATACAAAAGATAATATCTTGCCGTCAAATCATCTGGATGAGCAACTGCTTGAGGTAAATACCTTGCAATGAGTCTTATTGTTTCCTTTGCAAGAAGTATTGAATAAGGACTCGCTACAAGAGTTGTAGCTGCTTCGGTTACGTGATTAACAGCATCAATAGATGTAAAAACTGTTTGATTCTTTGGTAATGTCTTCATCAACTGAGGATCATCAATTGCATATGTGGGGTATATACAATCATATGCAAGTGCAGGTTTATATTCTTTCTCTAAAATAGTTGCAACTGCAAATCTATCTACTTCAGTACCTGTACCATGTGTTGTATTAATTGCAATTATTGGTTTTGCTTTAGTTGGTATAAACTTTCCCTCGTATAATTCTTCTGCAGTTTTGTCCGTATATTCAAGTAAAACAGCTACACTTTTTGCTGCATCAATAGGACTTCCTCCACCTATACCTATAACAGCCTTTGCACCATTTTCAATTGCAATCCTTGTTGCTTCATTAATCTGAGTTGTTGTTGGATTTGGAGATACATCTTCGTATATAACATACTTTATGTTTCTTTTTTCAAGTTCAGGTTTTATAACATCCCACGCACCCGTTACCTTATAAGCTACTTTATCTGTTACAAAAATCACACTGTTGATTCCTTGTTCTTTCAAATTGTCAAATATATCACCGATTTTGTTTATTGCACCTACACCAAAATAACACGTTGTTTTACACCTCAATTCAAATACATTGTAAATATCCATCTTGCTTTCCCACATAATTTCACCTCCTGTGAATGTTCTCACAAATATTATACTCCAAAAAATTACTTAAAATAGTTAATTTTATATGAATTTTTCGTTAATTTTTTCACGATATTTTTTTCCTAAATTAGAAATGATTTTTCAAATATTCCAAACCAGCAACATTCAAAAAATTCCACGGTTTATTAAAATGCGGTTGGAAGAAAAAGTCAACAAACGCAAGTTCGTCTATTCTCATCTTATTTTGAATCAAAACAGACATTGTATTCATAGATTGAGTTAAATCAATTTTTGACATTATTTGAGCACCTAATATACGTTTTGTGTCTTTATCGTAAACTACTTTAAAAAATACCTTTTCAAAATATGGCATAAATTCCGGTCTATGATTTTCCACAATGAAAATTGACCCTACATTTAAATTATTTACTCTTGCCATATGCTCTGTAATTCCAGTTGCCGCAATATTTAAATTGTATATCTTTATGCCAGATGTAGCTTGAGTCCCCAAATGCATTAACCTCTTTTTCTTTAAATTATACGCAGCTATTGTTCCCATTCTAATCGCATTTGTAGCAAGAGGTATATATTCATATCTTTCCAACGGATTGTAAAATACCGCACAACAATCCCCCACAGCAAAAACATCTTTTTCACTTGTTTGCATATGCTTATCAACAATTATTGCACCATTATCAAGCATGTTTAGTTTTCCTCTAAATAATTTTGTATTTGGCTTAAATCCCATAGAAAGAATTACCAAATCAGCTTTGTAATCACCCTTTGTAGTTATTACCTTCTCAACTTTTTCAGTTCCTTCAAATTTTATTACCCTTTCACCAAGCGCAAGTTTTATACCTTTATCTATTAATTTTTTCTCTGCAACATCTGTTATCTCTTCATCTAAGTATTTGGCTAAAATTCTTGTTTCAATATCTATTAAAGTTACTTTTTTACCATTTTCTCTAATTGCCTCAGCAAGTTCAACTCCAATGTATCCTGCACCAATAATTGCTACATCATTTACGTTTTTTAAATTTTTCACTATATCATTTGCATGATAAAAATTTTTTGAAAGCAAAATATTTTTTAAATCAATTCCCTCAATTTCAGGAATAACCGGCCATGAACCCGTAGCAATAATTAACTTATCAAATGTTTCCTCAAAAACCTTACCACTTTTAATATCTTCAACTACCAAAGTCTTATTTTTGAAATCTACTTCTTTTACATTATGTTTCATCTTTGTTTTCACACCAAAACTTTTTAGATGCTCTGGCGATGAATAAAAAAGTTTCCTTTGCTCTTTAACTATACCTTCAACATGCAATGCAATCCCACAAGATAAAAACGAAATGGTATCATTTCTTTCATAGACTGTCACTTCTGCATCTTCATATAGATTCACCGTATTTATGGCTGCAGCAGTGCCTGCATGAGTACACCCTATAATCGCAACTTTCATTTATACCCCTCCTTGTGATTTTTTTATCAACCAACTTTATTATAACATATTCTTACCAAAGTAAATTAATTATACCTTATAAACTTTTTAATAACTAACTATTTGACAAAAAAAGCTTCGGCACATGCCGAAGCTAATGAAAAACTATAAATCTACTTTTGGGATAATTTTTTTAATCTTTCCGGATTCATATAGTTTAAACAACAGCCGCTTCCAAACATTTTCACTTCTTTATCCTTTTCCAATTCAACTATCTTGTCATAGATACCGCACTTATTATCATCAGTTAAATATTCACATTGCTTCTTTTTATTATTCCATTTTCCATAATAACAAGGTGTTATCTTACAACAATATCCACATTGTACACATTCTGGACAATTCGTTTTTTTTCTTATACTTTCAACAAATTCGTCTAAACTTTCAAACTCTTCGTTAAAATCTTCAAAAAACAAATTAATCCCCTTCCAAAGTTTTTAATCTATCTTCGACAAAATCTACAATCTCTCCAATATACTCTTCTGAAAAATCTAATCTTATACCTGCAACTTCATAGACCTTATCAATTGGTACTTTATATCCAACCTTTAAAAAGTTGTGATAACTCTCTATAGCTTTTTCTGAGTTTTCGACGTAATTTCTATATATTGACAATGCTCCAAGTTGTGCAATTCCATATTCTATATAGTAGAAAGGTACTTCAAATATATGCAATTGGAATAACCATCTGTATTTCTTTTCAAGTTCAAGATTTGTCCAATCCACTCCTTGATTAAATCTATCCATCAATTTTCCAAAATATTCTGCTCTTTCTTCAGCAGAGTGTCCTGGATTGCTGTAGATCCACTGTTGGAATGCATCAACTGTCATACACCAAGGCAGGAATAAAATAGCACTTTCAAGCTCTTCTATCATTGCCTTTTTTAACTCTTCATTATCTTTATAATATTCATTCCAATGGTGCATAGTTAACAATTCCATACTCATCGAAGCAAGTTCTGCTATTTCCATACGATTTGGTCTATAATATGTAACAGGTATGTCTACCGTTTCAAAGGTGTGCATAGCATGTCCTGATTCATGCAGCAGGGTCCTTACATCTCCACTCTGCCCTGTTGCGTTCATAAAAATAAACGGTGCACCTGTTTCCGGTAATGGATAGTTGTATCCACCTGGTGCCTTTCCCTTTCTATTTTCAAGATCAAGCAATCCAGTGTTTTTCATCATTTCTAATCTTTCACCAAAAAGTGGTTTAACTTTTTCAAGTACTTTTATCGCCTTTTCAACAAATTCATCTACCGTTTTATATGGTTTAAGTACTTTCCCATCAACATCAACAGCTGTATCCCACGGTCTTAATGTATCAACTCTTAATTTTTTCGCACGTTTTTGCATTCTTTTTCTAAAAAATGGCATAACTTTCTTTTCCACTGCTTCGTGAAATTTGTAAACATCTTCTACTGTATATTCAAATCTTCCTTTTGCTTTGTGCATATAATCTCTATAATTTTCAAAACCTGCATTTTTTGCTTGCTTTATTCTAATTTCTTTTAACTCATCAAAAAGGTTATCAAGCTCTTCTCTTTTTTCTAACAATCCTTCAAACCTTTTTCTCCATGCTTCCTCCCTTATTACCCTATCAGGTGATTTTAAATATGGTATAAGTTGTTGAAGTGTTTTTTCCTCACCCCTAAAATTTACAGTTATAGAACCAAAGATAGCGCCATATTTATTTGAAAGTTTTCTTTCTTCTACCTGTAAAGGTATATTTTCTTCTCTAAATAATTCAATGTTATTTGAAATTATATTCAACATATGTACATATTCTCTTGAAAATTCCACCTTACTATCATATATCTTCTTTTCAAGCTTTATATAATAGGGTTTTAATTTCGAAACAACGTTTTGAAAATAGTCGTTAAACTCTTCGGCATATTCTTTTTTATCCGAAAACCTCGTCATGTTAATGTATCTCCAACCCATTTCTTCAGATACAATATCAGAAAGTTCTGTAAATTTTTCTACCAGCTTTACAACTTCCTCTTCCGTTTCAACTTTCTCTTCAAGAAGACTATTTAAAATTTCAATAATCTTACTGGCATCTGTTGAATCTAACCCCATAAAATACTTTCTTTTCTTTTTTTCAATCTTTTTGTCAGTAAATATCATCACATTTACCCCCTTTTTTCTGCACAATTGTTTTCTTCCAATCTGAAAATTTAACAAACAGATATGCCAAAATCATTGCTGCCACATTACTAATTATCATAGCAAAAAACAATCCTGTAAAGCCAAAAGTAGAGGAAAAAATTGCTATTAACGGTACCCTAATTCCCCATAATCTTGTTATATCAACTATCATTGACAATTCCGTTCTTCCAGCACCCACAAGTGTGTTGATAAAAACAGACATAGAAGTAAAAAATGGCAAAGAGAAAGAAACGTATTTAAAGAATATATATCCCACTCTTATGACCTCTTGATCATTTATAAAAAACCTGGTAAGTTCTCCTCCAAAGAAAAAGGTCAAAGTACTTAAGGAAAATACGATTAAAAAATTTGAAATAAACGCAACTTTTACCGTTTTTTCAGCACTTTTCAAATCCCCCGCACCTAAAAATTGCCCCACCATAGTGGTAACAGAATTACCAATACCAAATGATATCATCGTGATAAAGTTTATAATTCTATTTCCCACACCATATGCACTAACAACTGTAGGTCCAAAACTAGAAACGAACCTCATTATAACCACAAATCCCAAAGAAGTTATAGACATACTCAAAGAACTTGGTAGTCCAATGCGAAACACCTTTTTTATCAATGAAAAATCTGGTTTTAAATCTTCAAAACCTATCTTAAACCCTCTTTTCCCTGCAAATAAGTGTTCAATTGAAATTACAGCTGCAACAACTCTTGCAATTGTTGTAGCCCAAGCTGCACCAATCACCCCCATTTTTGGAATAAACCAAAAACCAAAAATAAACATTGGATCCAAAATTATATTAACCACAGTTGAAATAAACATCAATTTCATTGTAAATTTTGAATCTCCCCAACCTCTTAAAATAGAAGAAATGGAGTTAAAGATAAAACCAAATGGCAACCCTATCATTATTATATTAAAATAATTAACCGCATAATTTATTACTTCTTTACTATTTTCACCGGCAATTAAAGTAATTACAGGACGTGAAATTATAATAGCTATTATCGCTAAAGAAATACCTAAAAGTGTGGAAATTACAACGGTTTGACCTGCAGCTTTTCTTGCAGCCTTTTTATTTGAAGCTCCTGTAAATTGTGCTACTAACGTTACTCCAGCTTGTGCAAAGCCTATAGAAAGTGAAATAAAAACAAATATAAGTGGCCATACTATTGTAGGAGCAGAAAACTCTATCTTTCCCAGCTTTCCCAAAAAATAAGCATCAACTGCATTGTAAAATGTCTGCATTAAATTTGATATAACTAAAGGCCAACTCAGCAAAAAAAGCGACTTTAATATACTTTGCTTGAATAAATCAACCCTATTTTTCAAAAGTTTCCCCTCCAATTATTCGTTATGCTAATTATAACATATTTCAACCAAAAACAATATATTTCGCAAAGTGAATATTTTATGATATAATTTTTTATAAGGAGGTGAAAGATATGAATTACAGAAAAGTGGGAAAATGGGGATTAAAGATAAGTGAAGTTTCACTTGGATCATGGCTCACTTTCGGAAATCAACTAGACATTCAAAAAGCCAAAGAAATAGTAAGAGAAGCTTTCAAAAATGGAATAAACTTCTTTGACACGGCAGAAGCATACGCAAATGGTATGGCTGAATCCATGTTAGGTGAAGTCTTAAAGGAATTCAAAAGAAGTGACATTGTGGTTTCCACGAAAATATTTTGGGGTGGAAACGGACCAAATGATAGAGGGCTCTCAAGAAAACACATTTTAGAAGGAACATTTGCTTCACTTAAAAGGTTACAACTAGACTACGTTGACATTGTCTACTGCCACCGTCCTGATCCAGAAACACCTATTGAAGAGACCGTTCTTGCAATGGATTATTTAGTGAGAAACGGCTATACACTTTATTGGGGTACTTCCGAATGGAGTGGGGACCAACTTGAAAAAGCCCACATAGCATGCAAAGAATTAAACTGCATACCACCTATTGTAGAACAACCACAATACAACATGCTTGTAAGGAACAGGGTAGAAAAAGAATATCAACCTATATACGAAAAATACGGTATGGGGTTAACAATTTGGAGTCCTCTTGCTTCTGGGATTCTAACCGGAAAATACAACAACGGTATTCCAGAAGATTCAAGACTTGCAAGATTTCCAAATCTAAAAAAACACCTTGAAGAAAACGGTATACTAACGGAAAAAACATTTGAAAAATTACAAAAATTACAAAAAATTGCAGATGAATTGAATGCAAAGCTCTCGCAACTTGCCATCGCATGGTGTTTGTTGAATCCAAATGTAAGTAGTGTTATCCTTGGGGTATCAAAGATTGAACAATTACATGAGAATCTTAAAGCAATAGAAATTAAGGAAAAAATAACAGAGGATATAGAAAAAGAAATAAGAAAAATTTTAGAGGAATGATATGATGTTAAACAAATATGCAAAAGTTGCACTTCAAATTGGACTTAACCTTCAAAAAGGACAAATTTTATTTATAAAAGCACCGCTTGATGCAAGAGAATTTGTAGAAGAAATAGTAAATGAAGCTTTTAATCTAGGTGCATATGATGTATACGTAAGATGGAATGATGAAGTAGTCACAAAATATCGTTTAAAAAATGCACCTATTGATGCGTTAAAAGAATATCCAAATTGGGAAATAATGGCATCTCAATATTTACTCGATAAAAAGGGAGCGGTGTTAAGTATAACTGGTGCAGATCCAGATGCACTAAAAGACGTTCCACCTGAAAGAATAGGTATTTATACAAAAACGGTAAACATCGCAAATAAAGAAATCATGAAAAGAATGATGGCTAATGAAATTTCTTGGTGTGTTGTTGCATACCCTTCAAAAAAATGGGCAAAAAAGGTATTAGGTGAAGAAAACACGGAAAAACTTCTTGAATACATTTTAAAAGCCAGTAGAATAGAAGGAAATCCCATTGAAAACTGGAAAAAACACATAGAAAAATTAACACACATTACAAAATATCTAAATGAAAAACAATTTGACTATTTAATATACGAAGGGCCTGGTACAAATCTACAAGTTGGTCTTCCCAAAGAGCACATTTGGATATCAGGAAGTCAAAAAAACAAACAAGGTATCGTTTTTGTTCCAAATATTCCAACAGAAGAGGTATTTACAGCACCACATAAAGATAAAATAAACGGTGTGGTTTCAAATAGTTTTCCACTAGTATATGGTGGAAACATTATAGACAAATTTACACTTACCTTTAAAGACGGAAAAATAATAAATTACGATGCAAAAATAGGCAAAGATATACTAGAAACCATTTTAAACACAGATGAAGGTGCAAGAAAATTAGGTGAAGTTGCACTTGTATCCGTTGAATCCCCCATTTATCAGATGAAAAAAATCTTCTACAACACGCTATTTGATGAAAATGCAGCTTCACACTTTGCATTTGGTAGAGCATACCCAAGTTGTGTAAAAAACGGGGAAAAATTATCAGAAAAACAATTAAAAGAAGTGGGGCTTAATAGTAGTCTTACACATGTTGACTTCATGGTGGGCAATGAAAAAATGAACGTTTGGGGAGTTAAAGGTACAGAAAAAATCAAAATAATGGAAAATGGCTTATTTACAATACCAAACTTATAACCACAGACAAAACAAACCATACCAATGGAACAAATATGTGATTGTCGTATATAGAATATCCATACGACGCACGTATCCCATCTACCAAATAGGTAGATGGGATTATTTTTGAAATGGTTGAAATGAATTTTACGTTATTTACATTAAAATAAAAACCGCCTGCGAACATAAATACCTGAAAAAATATGTTACCTAATACAATTGTTGTTTCTGGATTTTTGAACATCTTTGAAAGCATATAACCAAAGGAAAGAAAAACCATACTTCCAAACAAAACGTAAAACCATACGTTGTAACTAAAAATATCCACTCCATATACAAAATAATCAAAAATGGAGAATATAACACAAGATAATAAAATTTGCAAAAAGGCTACCATAGTAAAAGTAAGGTAAAACCTGTTATAAGGTGTAACAGATAACCTCTTTAAGACACCTTTTCGCTCATAGAAAGAAATATTAGTTAAATATCCAAAAAAAACAACAGACATAATGTTCATAACTAAAATAGCCCCATATAGAAATTCTTGGTATCTTATATTTTTGTTTTTCTCTATTATTTTAATTGGAATATCTCTTCCCATTAAATAATTAACCTTTGAAAATGCACTTATAAAAACATCTTTGGCAATCTTTGAATCTAATTTTCCAGGAATATAGTAAACATCTACTTTAAGTGGCTCAAAAAGCTTTGTTTTCGATAAAAAAAGTGCCTTTTGAAATTTTTGCTCAAAATTTTCTTCCAAAACTACAACTACATCCAGGTTCTTTTCAATAAATTGCTCTATTTTTTCTATTCTTACAATATCAAAATAGTCCTTAAAACTATCTAATACACTCGAGTTACCAATAACACCTATTTTAAAACGTATCCTTTTTTCTAAATCTCCAAAAATAGAAGTCAAAAGTAAAGTAAGCAAAATGGGAAATAATACAAACCAAAAAGTCGCCTCTTTACTTCTTAAAAACTCTATTTTCAAAAGCGCTTTAAACATATTAATCCCTCAATTCCTTTCCAGTAAGCTTTAAGAATACATCTTCAAGTGTTGGATGTCGTACAATGAATTTTTCTACGCCATCGTTTAAAAGCTTATTTATCACTTCACTCATATTTTTAGTCTCAATTATAGTTTTCCCTTCCACTACTTTTCCAAAGTTGTATTCTCCATCTACTTCAACAATTGTACTTAACCCTGAATGTTTGATCAATTCATCTGGACTACCTTCAGCTATAATTAATCCGTTATCTATAATACACACTTTATTAGATAATGTTTGCGCTTCTTCCATATAATGTGTCGTTAAAAAGATAGTTTTACCATCCCTCTTAAATTCTCTTATAATATCCCAAATATGTCTTCGAGATTGTGGATCTAACCCCGTAGTTGGTTCGTCTAAAAACAAAATTTCAGGATCGTTAATAAAAGATAATCCAAAGCTAAGCCTTTGAAATTGTCCACCAGAAAGTGTCTTAACCCTTTCATTTGTCTTCTCAACAAGTCCAATCATCTCTAGCACTTTTTTAGGATCGTATCCTTTTTTGTAAAAACTCCTAAAAAGTTTTAGCGTCTCATACACGGTAAGCTCTCTAAAAAGTTCCGTTTTTTGAAGAAGTACCCCTATTCTTTCCTTTATTTTCTTATCAATATCATCTACTTTTTGACCAAAAAAATATATTTCACCTGAAGTCTTCTTTCTAAGTCCCACTAATATTTCCAAAGTTGTAGTCTTTCCAGCACCATTTGGACCTAAAAACGAAAATATAATTCCACTTTCTATGGAAAAACTTATTCCTTTAAGTGCTTCAAAATCTCCATATTTCTTTTTTAAATTAACCACTTTTACCATTATTTCACCTACTCTTCTGGTGCAAAAAGAATTTTTCCACCAAAATACAATAAAACAACCCCAAAAATTATTAAAGATACATTTTGTAGTAAAAATTTTCCAAAAGAATCCTGCTTAAATATAGAATACTTAAAATTATCAAATATATACCTTATGGGTAAAAAATAAGTAATGTTTTTTAAAAATTTTGGAAGAAAATCTATGGGAAAGTATATTCCAGAAAAAAATATAAAAATGGTATACAAAAATTGCGCAACAGAATTTGCAAATTTTTCAAACGAAATACTCAAAAGTATTCCAACTCCCAGCATCCCCAAGACGGCTGAAATAAATGAAAACGCAAAAAATAGATAATCAACCTTTAAGTTTATATTGAAAAGAAAAATTCCAACAAGTCTTACAACAACAAAAGAAATTAGACTTACTATAAATTGAGAAAGAGAAAACGAAAGTACAAACAAAAATGCATTTAGAGGTAATATTCTAAATCTCCTTATTATTCCAATTTCTTTATATCTTTCAAATAAATTTATGGCTGAAAACATACCAATTGAAACCAATGACAAAACAAAAGAACCCAAGTAAATACTTTCTTTTTCATTTAAAACTTTGTAATCTAAAATTCTTTCGTTTATTCTCACAATTTCTCTGAAATCAATAGTATTTACTTTACGTTTCAAGTCATCAATCCATAAATCAACGGTATAATCGTTATAATTTTTATAAACCACAATTTTTTTGCTTTCTACAAATGCAGATACTGCGTAATTATATCTATTCTTCATCAAAGCATCCTTATTACTATAGTATTTTCCAGGTATATCCAAAGGCTTATCACTAAAGTACGCAAATGAAACTTCTTTTTCATTTGAAAAAACTTGAGCAAACATTATAAAAAACACAACTGGTAAAAGAATCCCAAAGAAAAAAGATATCTTATTTCTAAAAGATTCCAAAAATAACGCTTTTATGAGATTAATCATTTGAAAATACCTCAACAAAAATTTCGTAGTCTTCTTTATCAATGTTTACAATTCTTATTTCGTCAAGACAAGTGTTATTCTTCGTAAACTTTTCTATACTTTCTTTAAAAATTTCCGCACATCTTTTCACTGGAAAACCATATATACCACTACTAATTGCTGGAAATGCTATGGTTTTTACTCCAAGTTCACACGCTTTTTTTAAAGCACTTAAAATCGCACTCTTCAATTTTTCTTCTTCCTTATTTCTTCCACCATGCCAAATTGGCCCTACTGCGTGGATTATATATTTTGCATCTAAATTTCCCGCAAAGGTTACAGCTACATTACCTGTATTTACAGGCCCATATTTTTGGATATATTCATCGCTTTCTTTTTGTATTGAATAACCTCCTTTTTTCAAAATTGCACCCGCAACTCCTCCACCATGCTTCAACCAAGTATTTGCTGCATTAACAATTACATCAACTTTTTCCTTTGTAATATCTCCATTTATCAATTTTACCAAAACATTATTAACCTTCACTTCCATATCTTTTCACCCCTTTCCACAGCTTGTCAACTATCTCTTTAAACCGCTTTTCTTTTCCAATAGACTTTGGCGTGTAAAAAATACTATCTGAAATTTTATCTGGAAGGTAAGATCTCTTAATAAATCCCCCATAATAATGCGGGTTTTTATAACCACTTTTTTCCACGTTGAGTAAATTAAATGGAACTTTTAAATCAGGTGTTTTTTTAGCTAGTTCCATAGCTTTTGAAATAGCAACAGTTGATGAATTACTTTTTGGCGCTAAGGAAAGATAAATCACACATTCTGAAAGGTTTAAAACACACTCTGGAAGTCCCACTAATTCCACGGCTTGCGCTGTAGCGGTAGCAATTAAAATGGCTATAGGATCTGCAAGACCTATATCCTCACTTGCAAGTATAACTAATCTTCTTGCTATGAACCGAGGATCTTCACCACCTTCAAGCATACGAGCCATGTAATATAAAGCAGCATCTGGATCACTACCTCTTATACTCTTAATAAATGCAGATGCAAGGTTATAATGTTCTTTTTTTGTATAAAACTTTTTTCCATCTCCACTATAAATTTTTATTATTTCCTCATCAACAACGTCTTTTTCTAAAGAAAGTGCTATTTCACTTAATACATCGTATAAATTTATGGCAAAGCGTGCATCGCCTGCTGAATTTTTTACTATAAATTCCATTACTTCCTCTTCTACACTAACCTTTTTTTTATTTATGGCACGTTCAATTACCTTCTTTAAATCAGATTCGCTCAACCTTTTAAAAGCAATTACCTTTACTCTGGATAAAAGGGCAGGATTAATCATTTTAAATGGATTTTCAGTAGTTGCCCCAATAAAGATGTAACTTCCCTTTTCTATACCAGGTAAAAAGATATCCTGTTGTTTCTTATTAAACCTATGTATTTCATCTACAAAAAGCAGTATTTTTTTGACATCTTTTACCTTTTCTGCGTAATCCAAAATCTTCTTTATATCCAACGTTGAAGTTATCGCTGCATTAAAATGATAGATTTCGTAATCAGTATGTTTTTTTATAACATCTAATGTAGAAGTTTTACCACACCCTGGTGGACCATAAAAAATAGAGGAAAATAAATTGTTCCTTTCAATGGCAATCTTTAATATACCAGCTTTTCCAAACAAATGGTTTTGCCCAATTATATCCCCTAAACTTTTAGGCCTTAAAATTTCGTTTAAACCATTCAACTGTAAGTTTCAACCCCTTTTCAATATCAACTGTAGGTTTCCATCTTAATTCTTCAAGTGCCTTTGTATAACACAATACACTTTTTCTAATGTCCCCCTTTCTTGGCGGACCGTAAATGGGATCTTTTTCATACTTTATAATCTTTTTTAAGTATCCAAAAAGTTGATTAACACTTGTTTCAACGGAAGTTCCTATGTTTATTTCAAGACCGTCACCTGCTTTTACTGCACGTAAATTAGCATTTGCCACATCTTCTACATACACATAATCTCTAATATATTCTCCATCACCATTTATAGTTACATTTTCACCCTTTAACATACGAGACACAAATATTGCTACTACTCCTGCTTCTCCAAATGGATTTTGTCTTGGACCATATACATTTGCATAGCGTAAAACTGTATAGTTTAATCCAAATTCATGCTTTGCAAATCTTAAATAATTTTCAACGGAAAACTTTGCAATACCATATGGTGAAATAGGCTTGGGACAAATAGCTTCAGGTGTGGGGTAAATATCAACATCATCACCATATATTGCCCCACCCGTTGAAGAAAAAATAAATTTTTTCACATCTAAATCTATGGAAAGCTTTATGAGATTTAAACTACCTACTATGTTTACATTTGCATCTTCCACTGGATTTTTCACAGAAACAGAAACACTTGCTTGGGCTGCAAGATGGAAAACATAGTCAAATTTATATTCATTAAAAATTTCACGCATTTTATTTTCATCCCTTATATCTGCTACTATTAACATTGCATTTTTGTTTACATTTTCTCTTTTTCCCTTTGATAAATTGTCCACAACGACAACATCATAACCATTGTCTACAAGTTTATCAACTACGTGAGATCCAATAAATCCAGCTCCGCCTGTAACTAAAACTCTCATTAATCATCCTCCTTTAACCTTAATTTAAGTTTTAGTGCTTCTTTTGGGACATTTTTCACACCCAATTTTTTCCTTTGTTCTTTTAAAAACTTTATAAGTATTTCTGCCTTTGTTTCATCAAAATCAATCATTATAGCATAAAAACGTCTTAATTGTTTTCTTGTTTCATTATCTAAACCGTATATCATAAGTTCGGCAACTTGCTGTGCCCTAGATTCTGAAAAACCTATAACGTACATAAAAAAATACTTCACTCTAAGTTCTCCATTGTAAATAGTGATCGCAATTCTTCTTCCTTTATTGGTTAATCTTATAAATCCATATCTTTCGTGTTCTACATAACCTAAATTAACCAACTTTTTCACAGCAGTAGTAACACTAGGGTAACTAACATTTTTTATCTTTGCAACTTCTGAAATTCTTGTAACCCCTTTTTCTTTTGACAACTTGTATATAGTTACAAGGTAGTTTTCAAGAGCAGGAGTTAACTTTTTAATCGCCATTTTCTCTCTCCTTTAAAAATTGGTCATAATACTTTCTAACTCTTTTAATATCCTGCCACGTAAGGTCTTTAGGTGAACCTTTTGCCTTTGAAGGATTTCTCAACAAATAACTTGGATGAAACATAGGAAATACTATTACTCCACCCTTCCATATAAACTCATTTCCCCTAACTTTAGTAATTGCAACATTTTTTCCCAAAAATAATTCCAAAGCAGGTTTTCCCAATGTGACAATCATCTTTGGATTTATTATTTCTAATTGAGCAAATAAAAAGTGAGAACACACCCTTGCCTCTTCCTTTGTGGGCGTTCTGTTATTCGGGGGTCTGCATTTAACAATATTAGTTATATACACATCTTCTCTTTTAATATTAACGGATTCCAAAATCTTGGTTAATAACTGACCTGCCCTTCCAACAAACGGTTTACCTTGAATATCCTCTTCTTCACCTGGCCCTTCTCCAACAAAAACAATGGGACTATTTAAATTTCCTTCACCAGGTACTACATTGGTTCGATTTTCATGCAACGAACATGACTTGCATTTCTTTATCCTTTCAATTATAACTTTCATTAACTCTTCTTTATTCATACTTTACCCCCAAATTATTAATTTTATCTAACTTTGTTAGTATTATACCACACATCAAAAAATTTTAAAATTTTCAATTGTTACAAAATAGAAAAATACAATCATAAAATATTAACCGTATTAACCTATACGATATGATAAAATAAAGTTAGACTTAGATTTTCAAGGAGGTGTAATAATGTCAAAGAAATGGGTTTATTTCTTTGCCAATGGCCAAGCAGAAGGCCGTGCAGATATGAAAGAGATTCTTGGAGGAAAGGGCGCAAATCTCGCCGAAATGACTAACATTGGTATTCCTGTACCACCAGGATTTACTATTTCAACCGAAGTTTGTAAATATTACTATGACCATGGAAAAACATACCCAGAAGATTTAAAAACACAAGTAGATGAAGCATTAAAAAGATTAGAAGAAGTTACAGGGAAAAAACTAGGTGACCCAGAGAAACCTTTGCTTGTCTCAGTTAGGTCAGGAGCCGCTGTTTCCATGCCAGGTATGATGGACACAATTTTAAATCTTGGACTCAACGATGAAACCGTAAAAGGGCTTGCAAGACTTACAAATAATGAAAGATTTGCATACGATGCATACAGAAGATTTTTGCAAATGTTTGGTGATACAGCACTTGGAATTTCACATGCAGAATTTGAAAAAGCGTTAGAAGCAAGAAAAAAAGCTAAAGGTGTTAAATTGGATGTTGAACTTGATGCAGAAGACCTTAAAGCATTAGTTGAAGATTACAAAAAAATCTACGAAAAATTTGGAAAAGAATTCCCACAAGATACATACAAACAACTTTGGGCTGCAATTGACGCAGTTTTTGGTTCTTGGATGAACGAAAGGGCAATAAAATACAGACAAATTAATAACATAAAAGAAGGAGAATTACTCGGTACTGCTGTTAATATTGTTACAATGGTCTTTGGTAACATGGGAGAAGATTGCGGTACAGGTGTTTGTTTTACAAGAGATCCAAACACAGGAGAGAAGAAACCATATGGTGAATTCTTACAAAATGCACAAGGTGAAGATGTTGTTGCAGGTATAAGAACTCCCGTTCCACTAGATGAGCTCAAGAAAATCAACGAAAATGTATACAACGAACTTCTCAGCATCATGAAAAATCTTGAAAAACATTATAAAGACATGCAAGATATAGAATTTACAATTGAAAAAGGTAAACTTTACATTCTTCAAACGAGAAATGGAAAAAGAACAAGTCAAGCTGCTATTAAAATAGCCGTAGATCTTGTCCATGAAGGACTTATCGATAAAGAAACGGCAGTTATACGTGTCAAACCTGAAGATGTGGAAAGGGTTCTCCACGCAAAGTTCGATGAAAATGAAATTAAAAACGCAAAATTAATTGCCAAAGGGCTTCCCGCATCTCCAGGTGCAGCAACCGGTAAGGTTTACTTTGACGCTGCAAAAGTTGAAGAAATGGCAAAAAAAGGAGAACCAGTTATCCTTGTAAGACCTGAAACAAGTCCTGAAGATGTTGGTGGAATGAACGCAGCAGAAGGTATACTTACTGCTAGAGGCGGTATGACCTCGCACGCAGCAGTAGTGGCAAGAGGAATGGGAAAACCAGCAGTAGTTGGCGCAGAAGATATCTTCGTAGATGAAGAAAACTTGGAATTTAAGGTTAACGATGTCATCGTAAAAGAAGGAGATTGGATCTCAATAGATGGTACAACGGGCAGTGTTTATCTTGGAAAAGTTAAAACAGTAAAACCACAAGGCCTTGAAGGACCCGTCGCTGAACTTCTAACCTGGGCCGATGAAATTAGAAGACTCGGTGTAAGAACCAACGCGGATGTACCAAGAGATGCAAAAGTTGCAAGAGATTTTGGTGCAGAAGGTATAGGACTTTGTAGAACAGAGCATATGTTCTTTGAAAAAGATAGAATTCCCAAAGTAAGAAGAATGATCGTTGCCAAAACAAAAGAACAGAGAGAAGCCGCACTTGCGGAATTATTACCTCTTCAAAAAGAAGACTTCAAAGGATTGTTTAGAACAATGAAAGGATTACCTGTAACCATAAGGCTTATAGATCCTCCTCTACATGAATTTTTACCACACGATGAAGAACAGATGAAAGAAGTAGCTGAACAAATAGGTATTACTGTTGAAGAACTAAAAACGGTAGTTGAACAACTTCACGAATTGAATCCAATGCTTGGACATAGAGGTTGTAGGCTTACAATCACCTATCCAGAAATTGCAGTAATGCAAACTAAAGCTATAATCGGCGCTGCAATTGAACTAAAGAAAGAAGAAAATATCGATGTAATTCCAGAAATAATGATACCTCTTGTAGGACATATCAACGAGTTAAAATACGTAAAGAAAATAGTAGTTGAAACAGCCGACTCACTTATAAAAGAATCCGGTGTAGAATTAATGTACAAAGTAGGTACAATGATTGAAATCCCAAGAGCTGCCGTGACAGCTGATCAAATAGCACAGGAAGCGGAATTTTTCAGTTTTGGAACAAACGACTTAACACAAATGACATTTGGTTTCAGCCGTGACGATGTTGGAAAATTCATGCCAGAATACCTTGAAAAAGGTATACTCGAACATGATCCATTCAAGAGTCTTGATTGGGATGGCGTAGGTCAATTGGTTAAAATGGGAACTGAAAAAGGCAAAAGCACAAGAAAAGACCTTAAAGTTGGAGTCTGTGGCGAACACGGTGGTGATCCAAGATCCATTCTATTCTTTGATGCTGCAGGCCTTGATTATGTAAGTTGTTCTCCATACAGGGTACCAGTTGCAAGAATAGCAGCAGCTCAAGCAACAATTAAAAACAGAAAATAATATTCATTATACACTAATGGGCCCATATGGGCCCATTAGTATTTGGAGGTGTTAGTGTGTCATTTCTATTATTTTCAATCGCATCTTCAATTATTCTATACTTTTTTACAAAATCTTATCTTTATTTTTCCCTAATTTTTCTGGGAATTTATTATTTCAAAAAAGACAATTTAAAATTACAAAGTCTATTAAGCTTAACGCTTATTTTAATGATAGCGTTGGCTTTTTTTTCAACTATTCGTGGTTATGAACCAAAAGGTCTAATTTTTCTACTTATTGCAACATTTTCTTCAATATTGTATGATATACTTAAAAAGCCTATTTGGAGTATACCTTTTTTCTCGCTTTTGGGTATATCAATTTCAATGATTGGTTCTATAAAATACGGAAATCTAGGGTATTTTTTCGGACTTTTGATAATCCCAATATTTCTGAGAGAGTTTAGAAAAAGGGGTGAAAAAAGTTGAGAACCCTTATTTTAGCAGCAGGTATGGGAAAAAGAATGAATTCAAAATATCCAAAAGTTATACATGAAATTTTTGGAAAACCCATGATTTTGTGGGTAATTGGAACTGCAAAAAGATTTGGAGAGGTTGCAGTTGTTTTAGGTCACAAATATGAAATGGTAGAAGATAAACTACCAAATGATGTGAGAATTTACATCCAAAAAAAGCAACTGGGGACAGCACATGCGGTAATGTCCGCAATTGAATTTGTATCTAAAGATGATAATTTGTTGATATTATACGGAGATGTACCATTTATATCATATGAAACTTTAAAAAGACTTGAAAAAGTACATTTGGAAAGTAACAGTGATGTTACTATACTAACGGCAATATTGGAAAATCCTAGTGGATATGGTAGGATTGTAAGAGATGATAAAATAAAGATAATAGAAGACAAAGACGCAGACGATGAAATCAAAAAGATCAAAGAAATAAATACGGGAATTTATATTATAAAAGGTAGATATTTAATAGAAAATATAAATAAAATCAATAACAATAACGCACAAGGTGAGTATTATCTCACAGATATTTTGAGATTTACGGAAAAAATTTCAACTGTTATAACCGAAAATATAGATGAAATAACAGGTATTAATGATAGAATACAGCTTGCAAGGTTAGAAAAAAGAATAAGAAAAAAAATCAATGAAAAATTAATGAAAGAAGGAGTAAGGATAATTGACCCTGATGTGGTTTATATAGATCCTCAAGTAAAGATTGGAAAAGACACCGTTATTTATCCTTTTACATTTATAGAAGGGGATACGACAATAGGTGAAGATTGTATCATAGGTCCTATGACAAGAATTAAAAATTCCAAAATAGGAAATAATGTAATTATAAATAGATCCGAAGTTGAAAAAGCAGAAGTAAAAGATAACGTATCTGTCGGTCCATATGCGAGATTGAGGGAAGGAACAATATTAGACACAAACGTTAAGATAGGAAATTTTGTTGAAACAAAAAAAACAGTTATAGGGCAAAATAGCAAAGCACAACATTTAACTTACTTAGGTGATGCAACCATTGGTAAAAATGTCAACATTGGTGCTGGAACTATAACATGTAATTACGATGGAAAAAAGAAACATCCCACGTTTATTGAAGATAATGTATTTATCGGAAGCAACAGTTCACTAGTTGCACCTGTGAAAATCGGAAAAAATTCCATTACTGCCGCAGGTTCGACAATTACAAACAATGTCCCAGAAAACAGCCTTGCTATCGCAAGGGAAAGACAGATTAATAAAGAAAATTGGGTTTTAAAAAAAGGGGGAAATAAAAATGCAAATAACAAAAAATGAAATGAAAATTTTTACGGGAAATGCAAATAGAGAACTTGCGATAAAGGTTTCAGAGTATATAGGCACAAGACTTGCAGATTGTGAAGTCGGTAAATTTGCAGATGGAGAAATAAATGTAAAAATTGGTGAAACTGTTAGAGGACATGATACATTTATTATTCAACCCACATGTCCTCCGGTAAATGAAAATTTAATGGAACTTTTAATAATGATAGATGCACTTAAAAGGGCGTCAGCAAATAGTATAGCTGTTGTTATACCATACTACGGCTATGCAAGACAAGATAGAAAAGCTAAAGGCCGTGATCCAATAACCGCAAAACTAGTGGCAAATTTACTTACAGTTGCAGGGGCAACTAGGGTAATGACTGTTGATTTACATTCAGAACAAATTCAAGGCTTTTTCGATATACCACTTGATAATTTGTGGAGTTTTCCCATATTTGCAAAAAAATTAAAAAGCGATAAAATATTAGAAGATGACTACGTCATAGTATCACCAGATGTTGGTGGTGTAAAAAGGGCAAGACAATTTGCAGAAAGATTGGGTGGCCCACTTGCAATCTTAGACAAAAGAAGACCAAAGGATAATGTTGCAGAAATTTTAAATATAATAGGTGATGTAAAAGATAAAACTGCAGTTATTGTGGATGATATTGCCGATACGGCAAGGTCTTTAGTAAATGCCGCAAAGATAATAAAAGAAAATGGTGCAAAAAAAGTCATTGCATGTATTACTCATCCCGTTCTTTCAGACGGTGCAATCGAAAGGATTCAAAAATCTGTAATAGAGAAGATATATGTTTCAGACTCGATTAGTCACGAAAATTTACCGGATAAATTTTCAGTCGTTTCACTTGCACCACTACTCGGTGAAGCGATCATGCGAGTAAGAAAGAACTTATCGGTGAGCATACTTTTTAGACAATAATAAAACCCATAAAAATAAAAAGAGGAGGTTTTAGTATGGCAGAGCACAAACTTGAGGCCCTGGTAAGAAGTGTTATTGGAAACAAAAGGGCTGTCAGAAGATTGAGAAAACAAGGTTTTGTACCTGGTGTTATTTATGGGCCAGATATTGAACCACTATCTATTTCCATTAGAAAGACAAATTTGATTAAACTTCTTCACGAAGTAACAGAAGCAAGTGCTATTGCACTTAACGTTAAGGATGAATCTGGAAAAGAAGTATTTTCCCACGTAGCATTTATTAAAAACGTACAATATGATAAATTAACCGACGAAGTTAAACATATTGATTTCTACGTACCAGAAAAAGGACATAAAATGAACATTAACATACCTATTGAATTTGTAGGAAAGCCAAAAGGTGTGGAAAAAGGCGGAGTTATTGAAGTAATTCACCACGAACTTCCAGTTGAAACATTGCCATCTGTAATAATCGAAAAATTGGAAATTGATATTAGCAACTTGGATCTTGGTGAATCATTGCATGTTTCAGATTTAAAACTTCCAGAAGGCATGGAAGCTGAACTTCCAGAAAATGAACCAATAATTACAGTTGCCGTTCCAAGAGGCATGGAAGTTGAAGGAGAAGAAACAGCAGAAGAATCAGTAGAACCTGAAGTTATTGAAAAAGGTAAAAAGGAGGAAGAATAATATAATTTTAGTTGTTGGTCTTGGAAATCCTGGTCCACGTTATGCCTTCACTAGGCATAACGTGGGTTTTATGTTTCTAGATAAAATAGCAAGTTCATGGAAAAAAAAATATAATTTCGAATATTCTATAAAAGATAACCTATACATGGTTAAACCTTTGACATATATGAATCTTAGTGGCGATATATTTAACTATTTAAATCCAGATGATTTTGATGATATAATTATAGTGTACGATGATGTAAGTTTACCACTTGGAAAAATAAGAATAAGAAAAAAAGGTTCACATGGTGGACATAATGGTATAAAATCGCTAATATCGTATCTTGGAACCAATTTTAAAAGAATTCGAATAGGCATTGGACCTTTACCTGAAGATACTGATTTGGTGAATTTCGTATTGGGAGAATTTTCAAATACGGAATTGAAAATATTAGACAAAGTATTAACACTATCCATTGAAGCTTTAAAATCTATAATCAATGATGGGATTGATAAAGCCATGAGCCTCTTCAACTCAAAAGAGGTGAAAGTGTGAAAAAGTGTAACAGATGTGGAAGAAAAGCCGATTTCTTTTTTATAGTTGATATAGATATTGCAAAAAAAGAAATAGCGTTTTGCAAGAGTTGTCTTGAAGAAACAATAAAATATGATACAACAAAATATACAAAAGCTGGAGTAGAATTAATTGCTGCACACATAGAATATGCAGAGGATATCTTCTCTGAGTCTACTAAATTTATAGTAAACAATGTTGAGATTTTAACTTTAATGCCTCTTGCTGTACAGAGCGCATTATTCAAACATGATGAATTAACAAAAAAACGATTAATAAAAGACATACAACAAAGACAATTATTTTTCTTAAAGCAAAAACTCAACAAAGCTTTAAAAAGTGAACAATATAATATTGCAAAGAAAATAAAAGAACAAATTGATAATTTGAGCAATCAAGAGTAAATTTGTTTTTCCTACCTATAAAATGTTATAATCTTCTTGACATGATAGCCATAATAATATTCGTATTCTTTTTAAATTTTTTGCCGTTATTTTACGGTACTTTTTTTGCATTTATACATAACAATTCATTCACTTTATCAGTGCTACTTGCCACGTTAAAGGCCAAATATTTTTATTTGAGCCTTATCATTTCTGTATTATATGCTATCCTTTCAAGCATTTTATCCACATACATTGCACTCTACCTATCAAAGGTACTAAAAAAAATACTCATTTTTTTAATAATTGGATGGGTCATTCCACCTTATATTGGCGTCCCAATATTTAGGACATTTTTTGAAAAATATACGGATATTACCGTAAATCCGGTTTTGTCGTTTATTATATCAATACTAATTTCTTCGTGGTTTTTAATACCTTTTTCCGCATTCTTTTTGTATTCGTATATCAAAAATATCAATCAAAAATATCTTGAAGCATTTTTGTTAGATTCAAATAATATAAGCTTATACTACAACAAAATAGTAATTCCAAATATCAAAGGAGCAATAAGTGCTGTATTGTTTTTAAATTTCATATCCGCCTTTAAAGATTTTCAAGTACCATGGCTTCTTTTAGAAGGCGGTGCACCTATGAAAATAGGAATTACTAATAAAGGAATTATAGGTGCAACTACAAATCTTGAGGTACTTATTTACAAATTTTTCAATCAAAACATTGACACATCAAAAATAGCGGCTATCTTTACACTTACAATTACGTTTTTAAGTTCTTTTTATTTCTTTAGAAAAAAGATACGTATAAAGTTTAACATTTCAATATTTAACAAAATTTTAGCTTACATATGGATATTTACAATAATTGCTTTTTTCCTAATAATAATCAACCTTTCATTTTCAAGTTCCCCAAGTATATATTTAAAAGGTCATTTTACACTCGATAACTTTCAAAAAGTGTTTAGCAAAGATTTTTTCAATTCTTTTTTCAACACTTTTATTATTTCATTTTCAGTATCTTTTCTTGGAATTTTCCTATCTACATATTTTGCATTTAAACTTCTACATTTTCGTTTTGGAAAATCTTTTCTCGCCTTCTTTAATTTTTCAAAAATATTTTTTGGATTACACTCATTGATATTCATATTTTACATATTTTCAAAAATTCACATATTAAATACATTCTTTTCTGTAATACTTGTTATAACGTCAAAAAATTTGCCTTTTCTAACATTACTTTCATTTTACACATTTAAAGATTTTCCAGAAGAATTATTCTATCTTTCGAAGCTAGATGGCCTTTCAAACAACAAATTCTTTTTTAAAATACTAATCCCAAATAATTTTCCATTAATCTCTTCACTATTCTTGCTCTCTACTTTAAATGGTTTTAACTCTTTTCTTCCTCCACTTTTATTTTTATACGACAACAAAAAATACCCGTTGAGTCTACTTCTTTACAACTACGTTGGAACAATAAGCAATCACTATCCACAATGGAATGTGTTTTCAGCAATAAGTATAATAAATCTATTAATATTAATCTTTCTTTCGATGATATTAATAAAAATAACAGATATTTCCCATCTACAATATTACTAAATTACTAAGGAGGGGTTGTTGTGAAGAAATTATTTGGAGTTATGTTTTTATTTTTTTCCATATTGTATTTTTCAACTGATTTACCCGAATACCACGTAATTGAATTAATAAAGCCATTTAAAGAAATAAGAAAAATCACAATTTACACGGAAAAAAATATCTATAATGTAGATCTTTATGATACAGTCTTAAAAGATTCAAACTCTTACTACTTCAAAGGTGAAAAAATAAAAGAAATAAAAGTAGATGGTAAATACCTTAAAGAAAAAAATTGGGAAATTTGGCTTTCTTGGGAAGGAACAGATGACATAAAAACATTTATTGAAAATTATACAAAGTTAAATGATGTAAAAATTAAAGTTTTGTCTATACCCAAAATTTCTTCTAAAATTATTCCACAAAGTAAAAGTAATATTAAACTTCCAGATGTAATAATGGCAAGCGCATTTGATTATCCCACATACAAAAAGTTAAATATAATAAAAGGTAATGCATACAACTTCTATTTTGACACACAGGTTGTTTATGTAAATAAAAAATTTGAAGATATGATAAAAAATTGGGACATAAAGGAGATAGAAAAAATACTAAAAACAACCGGTAAAAAAATTGCAATAAATCCAATTAGTGCATATTGGTTTTCTACATTTTTAATGGGGTACGGAAAAATCCCACTAATTGGTGAAAAATTTGTTTTAAACGATGAAATAACAAAAAAAGCAATCCTCAAGATTAAAAGTTGGTATAAAAATGGATACTTTGATTTTCTAAATAAACAGGCACAAATAGCGTCATTTAACAACGAGGAATCAATATTTATGTTTCAAGGGACATTTTTATATCCTACCCTAAAAAAACTAATGCCAAATAAGTTTGTTGTGAAACCACTACCAAAACCATTAATCCCATTTAAAGATTACAAAGTATTCGTTACAACAAAAGATGGAAATGAAGATTTCACAAAGTGGTTAACACTGCTATTAAAATCCCCAAGGTTTAAAAAGTTTTTTTCAGAAAAATATTATAAATTTTTTGACGAAACAATGCCTGGAAAACCTATACCATTTGATTTAAGATACGTTAACTTTCACAAAAATGTAAGTGATATACTAAAACTAATATTACTTGATAAAATAGAAATAAACAAAGCACTAGATAATTTGGAGAGAATCGTAAATGAGTAATTTTATAATTTGGCTTACGGGAAAAAGTGGTACGGGAAAGTCTACTCTTGCAAAGAAACTAAATGAATATTATCAAAATTCAATAATATTAGAAGGATATGAAATTTTTGCGAATATAAATCTTGATATAAAAACAAGAATGCTAATTCTTGGGAATATTTCGTATATGCTTTCTAAAAAATTTATAGTAATAGTCCCCTCTGTATCTCCGTTAAAAAAAATAAGAAAACAAATTTCAAAAAATTCTCCTGTAAAATTTTTTGAAATCTATCTCTCTTCAAAATTGAAAGAAAAAAACACCCCATTTTCAAAATATGTAGATTCAATATACGAAATATCAGATGACTTTGATCTTGAAATCAATACATCACTTCACAATATTAATGAATGTGTTAGAATTATAATAGAATATGTAAACAAAAATATACAAGGGGTATAAAATGGATTATATTGTAGTAAAAGGTGCAAAAGTTCATAATCTAAAAAACATAACTGTTAAAATTCCAAAAAATAAATTGACAGTTATAACTGGTTTATCGGGCTCTGGAAAAAGTTCTTTAGCCCTTGATACCATTTACATAGAAGGACAGAGAAGATATCTTGAAAGTCTTTCATCATATGCACGGCAATTTATTGGAAACCTAAAAAAACCAGATGTAGAAAGTATAGAAGGCCTTTCTCCTTCCATAGCCATTGATCAAAAGAGTGTATCTCACAATCCACGTTCCACAGTAGGAACGATCACAGAAATTTATGATCTCCTACGTGTGTTGTATGCAAAAATTGGAGAACCCCACTGTTATAAATGTGGTAGAAAACTTGAAAAAATGAGTATTGATGAAATAGTAAAAGACGTATACAAAAATTTTGACGGAAAAAGAATATACGTAGAATCTCCTATTGCAATTGAAAAAAAAGGAACATTCAAAGATGTATTTGAAAAACTTTTAGAAAAAGGTTATGTAAGAGTAGAAGTAGACAACAAAATATACAGAATTGAAGAGGTACCTGAATTAAACAAAAACATAAGACACAATATTTTCTTAGTAGTAGATAGATTAAAATTAAAAGTTGACAAAGATACAAAATACAGAATTTTTGATTCTATAGAACTAGCTCTAAAGGAAGGAAATGGCGTTATATATATAAAAAATATGGATGATAACACTACAAAAATATACTCTGAAAAAATGATGTGCCCTACTTGTGGAATATCCATGCCGGAAATTACTCCAAAACTTTTTTCGTTCAATAGCCCATACGGGGCATGTCAAAGGTGTCATGGCTTGGGATTCACATTAGAAGTTGATCCTGAAAAGGTTGTTGATTTTGACAAACCTGTTTTTGAAGCTATCCAAATTGGGCACAAAGAAGATGGGTGGATCCCACGAAAGATCAAAAAGATATTAAAAATTTACGGTGGATCTCCCGAAAAACCATTTAGAGAACTTCCCGAAGATACACAAGAAGCTATATTGTATGGTACCACTTTCTTTGATGGACTTATCCCAATTGTCCGCCAAAGATACGAATACGCATCTTCCGAAGAAGGGAGACAATGGATACTAAACAAATTTTTCATAGAAAACACCTGTCATGCATGTAATGGAAAAAGGTTAAGAAAAGAAGCACTATCAGTTTTAATTAAAAAAATAAATATAACTGATTTTACAGAACTTCCCATTTCACAAGAATACGAATTTATCAAATCACTAAAGGAAAAATTACCCTCCAAGAAGATGGAGATAGTAAAAGAATTAATAGAAGAACTAGAAAAAAGGCTTTTATTCTTAAATGAAGTAGGGCTTGGTTATCTTACCCTTTCAAGGAATGTAAAAACTCTATCCGGAGGAGAAGCACAAAGAATAAGACTTGCAACTCAAATTGGATCAGGTTTAACAGGTGTTACATATGTACTTGATGAACCAACTATTGGATTACACCAAAGTGATAATGAAAAATTAATCGGCACTCTAAAAAAGCTCAGAGATTTGGGTAATACTGTAATAGTAGTTGAACACGATGAAGATGTGATTAAAAACGCAGATTACCTTATAGACATTGGCCCTAAAGCCGGGGTAAATGGTGGAAAAGTTGTATTTCAAGGGCCAATATCTAAAATTAAAAACGCAAAAAATTCAATTACTGCAAAGTATCTAACTGGAAAATTAAAAATAGAAGTTCCAGATAAGAGAAGAAAAGGAAATGGAAAAGAACTTGTGCTTGTAGGTGCTAAACACAACAATTTAAAAAACCTCACAGTTACATTTCCATTAGGAACATTTATATGCATTACAGGGGTATCCGGTTCTGGAAAAAGTTCTTTAATTTTAGATACACTATACCCAACATTAATGAATCATCTCCATAACTCAAAATTACAAACAGGTGCATATGATTATATAGAAGGTTTAGAGTATATAGACAAAGTTATTGCAATTGATCAATCTCCAATAGGTAGAACACCAAGAAGTAATCCCGCTACTTATACAAAAGTATTTGATGAAATTAGAAAACTATTTTCAATGACCCCTCTTGCAAAAGCAAGAGGGTATAACTCAGGACGCTTTAGTTTCAACGTAAAAGGTGGAAGGTGTGAACATTGCAAAGGGCAGGGTGTAATAAAGGTTGAAATGTTATTTTTACCAGACGTATACGTTGAATGTGAAGTATGTAAAGGGAAAAGATACAACAGTGAAACTTTAGAAGTTACATACAAAGAAAAAAATATTTCGGAAATATTAGACATGACTGTAGAAGAAGCACTGGAGTTTTTTAAAAACATTCCCAGCATCTACTCTACGTTAAGTGTATTAAACGAAGTGGGACTTTCATACATAAAACTTGGGCAACCGGCACCTACTTTATCAGGCGGTGAAGCACAGCGTGTAAAACTTGCATCTGAACTTAAGAAAAAAGCTACTGGAAAAACAATCTACATACTTGATGAACCAACAGTCGGTTTACACTTTGACGATGTCAAAAAATTAATCCATGTACTAAATAAACTTGTTGATAAAGGTAATACTGTAATAGTTATAGAACATAACTTGGATGTAATTAAAACAGCAGACTACATAATAGATTTAGGCCCAACAGGTGGAGATGATGGAGGATATATAGTTGCAAAAGGCACACCTGAACAAATAGCACATTCCAAAAAATCATTAACTGGAAAATATCTAAAAAAAATCCTAGGAGGATAAGGATGGATTACCTGGAAAATTTTAGAGATTATCTTGCACACGTTAGAAGACATTCGGAAAATACCCTAAAAGCCTACATAAAAGATGTAAGGAAATTTTTTGAATTTACAAAAAAAAATATTTCAGATATTGAGAGAAGTGACATTGAATCTTTTTTAAAAGCACTATCCAAAGGACAAATTACTGGTGATAGCCCTAGAGAAACTACTATATCAAGATACATATCCAGTTTAAATTCATTTTTTAGCTATCTTGAATTATCCGGTGCAATCTCTTCAAACCCAATGGAAAGAATTAAACATCCAAGAATTAGAAGAAAAATCCCAGATTTTTTGACCGAAGATGAAGTGCAAAAATTAATTTCTTCATTTTCTGAGGAAAATAAGTTACGGCAAAAAATTGCTATCTCTCTTTTATACTTTGCAGGTCTTCGTATAAGTGAACTTTGTAATCTAAGGGTATCGGATATTTCTTTTATTCCACCTTTTTTAAGAGTGGAAATGGGAAAGGGAAGAAAAGATAGATTAGTACCTCTTCCAGATAAGGTAGTTCCACTATTACAAAAATACATTGACACATTTAATCCAAAAATATACGTATTTGAAAACGGAAAAAAACACGTACATCCTTCTACAGTATTCAGATGGATTAAAGAAGGGGTAAAAAAAGCCCAAATAAAAAAAGATGTACATCCACATACTTTAAGACATTCATATGCCACACATTTAATCAGAAAAGGGGTCAACATAAAGGTTGTTCAAGAACTTTTGGGACATACAAATTTAAATACAACCAGCATATACTTACATGTTGCAGACCAAGAAAAATTTGACGCAGTAAGAAAATTATAGCCCTCCATTTGGAGGGCTATGATTTTATTTATCTATTGAATAAAACGCTTTTAATCCCCTGTATTCAGCAACTTCTCCAAGTTCTTCTTCTATTCTCAATAATTGGTTGTATTTTGAAATTCTTTCACTTCTTGAAAGGGATCCTGTCTTAATTTGTCCCGCATTTGTGGCAACTGCTAAATCCGCAATAAACGTATCTTCGGTTTCTCCAGACCTATGTGAAATAACATTAGTCATGTTATTTGTTTTTGCCATTTCTATTGCATTAAGTGTTTCTGTAACTGAACCTATTTGGTTTAATTTAATCAATATCGAATTTGTTGCTTTTACTTCTATTCCTTTTGCTAGTCTTTTTACGTTAGTAACGTATAAATCGTCTCCGACAATCTGAACTTTTTTGCCTAATTTTTCATTAAATTTACTATATGATTCCCAATCTTCCTGATCAAATGGGTCTTCAATTGAAATAATAGGATATTTGTTCACAAGAGATTCGTAATATTCTATTAATTCGTCTGACGTTTTTTCAGAACCATCAATAAAGTATTTTTTCGTCTCTTCATTGTAAAATTCACTTGCAGCAACATCCAACGCAATGAATATATCTTTTCCAGGAACATATCCTGCTGTTTCAATTGCTTTAATTAAAACTTGTATAGCCTCTTCATTACTATTAAGATTTGGCGCAAATCCACCTTCATCACCAACAGCCGTAACATGACCTGCTTCTTTTAGAATTTTCTTTAATGCATGGAAGGTTTCTGCTCCATATCTTAGGGCTTCCCTAAAGCTTGGTGCACCTGCTGGTACTATCATAAATTCTTGAATATCCAAATTATTGTCCGCGTGAGCTCCACCATTAATAACATTCATTAATGGTACTGGTAATATTTTTGCGTTAACTCCACCAAGATATTTATAAAGTGGTAAATCTAATGAATTTGCTGCTGCTCTTGCAACTGCCATTGATACACCTAAAATTGCATTTGCACCTATATTACTTTTATTTTCCGTTCCATCAATTTCAAGTAATGTTTTATCAATAAAGGTTTGATCATATGCGTTTAATCCTAACAATTTAGGGGCAATTTTTTCGTTCACATTTTCAACTGCCTTTAATACTCCTTTTCCTCCGTATCTTTTATCACCATCTCTTAATTCTAACGCTTCAAATTTTCCAGTAGATGCCCCTGAAGGTACAATTGCCCTTCCAATAGAACCATCTTCAAGCATAACTTCAACTTCAACAGTAGGATTTCCGCGGGAATCAAGCACTTCTCTTGCAAAAACATCAATAATTTCAATGTACATAAACTCACCTCCAAGTTTTTTATTTCACAATTATATTATACCTAAAAAATGTTTCAATTTGTATATGCAAATATTACAAATAAAAACCCCCGCACAATGCGGGGGCAATTTTAAACAAACTTTATATTAGAAGCTTACACTCCAACTAAGTTTTGCATACCATTGTGCATCGTCTTTATTGATATCTGCTGAACCATCTCTATCTTTATCATAAAGTGTTCCATAGAATGCACATATTGTTGTGTTATCATCAAGTGCATAGCTTACCTTTGCATTGTATCCAAATTCATTTCCATCTGTTAAGTATTTTACAGAAGTAGAAAGTGTAAATTTATCAAC
Source organism: Thermosipho sp. 1244 (assembly GCF_018588215.1). Lineage (NCBI taxonomy): Bacteria > Thermotogati > Thermotogota > Thermotogae > Thermotogales > Fervidobacteriaceae > Thermosipho > Thermosipho sp. 1244. The sequence continues at coordinate 21,711 of NZ_LNGA01000032.1, read as the reverse complement.
TGGTGTTACACTTGCATTTGCATCAACTGTCAAATTTGTTGCTGCTGCAACTACATCATCCCATGCTGCAGATACATCTGCATTTACCATATCATTTTCAAATGATGCGTTTACACTAACTGGAACTGTAAATTCTGTTGGCGAAGAAAGATCAGCAATTTTTAATGTTGCTTTTGCGCCTAATGTTACAGGAGAAATTTCATAGGATACTTCTGCACCAACTGTAAGTTTCTTTGCATCACTATCTCCTGCATATTCGAACATAGAAACGTTTTCTTTCCATGCGAATGTTTGAGTAAGTGTTACAATAGAAAATTCTGCCTTGATACTTTCGGAAATACCATATGCCGTTGTGTTTGTACCATCTACCATACCAAACACACCATCAAGGTCTACTGTAGCAATACCAAGATCTAACGATGTCTTTGCATTTAGACCATATTCGAACGTGTTTGCTGTCGCAACTGTGTCTGCATCATAAAATGCCGCTGCTAAATCAACACCTGCAATGCTATACTTTACACCTACAAAATCGTTGAACCATTTTTCTCCAGCTAACGCACCAGTGTCGTAATCAACTGTTCTTAAAATGTCTTGGTATACCAAGGTAAGTCCTTCAACTCCACTAAGTGTTACTTCAATGTTTCCTTCAGCATTCATTAATGGATTTCCATTACTATCCGTACCAACAAAATATTGGAATGCACTTGCACCATCTGCATATGTAAGAGCAAAAATGCTGTTTTCAAAGCTAATGCTGTAAAGTGTTAAAGATTTTCCGATTAAATCGATCCCAAAGCTTACTCCAAATTGTGAGTCAGAAGATGGTGACCAACTTACCTTTGGATCAAATTTACTTGAAACATCCAAACCTTTTTCATCTACACCCAATGTAAAGCTTGCACTACCACTCCAAGAAACTACAGGTGTAGCTTCTGCTGCAAAAACTGCCGTCAAAACAAACAACGATACTAATAATACCAAAAGCTTCTTCATACGCACAAACCTCCCTTTTTAATATAATTGATAACAATCACTTATTATTTTTATTTAATAAACGCTGCATATACACCCAAACCAACACCAACGACACCTAAAATTAAACCAAATATCGAAAGCATATTTGTTGAATCCACTTTCTTAGATACAGCGTCTAAATCTTCCTTTTCTGCTTTTGTTTCAATTGCGGATTTATTTTCATCTACTGCTGCCTTTACATTAGTTACCTCTGTTTTTAACCCTTCAACATTTTTATTAGTCTTTTCAATCTGTTTCCTTAAAGCATATTCTACTTCTCCAAGTTTTGCGGCAAGACCATTTAAAGTATCCGAATTAAATTGTGCTATATCCTTTATCTCACTTAATTTTCTATCTACACCTTTTATCTTTACGTTTATGTATTTAACCAACCTTGCATCAAGAGATTTTATACTTTCGGAATTTTGATAAACAAGATTTCTCAACATTGGAATTGCATTATTAACATTTGTTTCGACATTCAATAATTTAGCAGATAGCTCTGTATATTTTTCATCTGTATATTTAGCGGCATTTTCTTCAGCTAATGTTACTTTTTTGTACAAGAAATTAATTTGACCGTTTATTGAATCCAAAGATTCATTAACCATTTTTTCTACATCTTCAGATGAAACTTTCTTTGTTAAAGATTCATAAATCCTAATAACATCTTTATCAATAACATCTAACCTCTTTGATAAAACCTCAACATCTTCCTTTTTTGCTACATCTTTAAGTGCCTTTTTTAAGCTTCCGGAAATTTCATATAAAGCATTTATGTCGTTTTCATGAACATCAACTGTTACGGAAACCTTTTGAATCTCTTTTTCAAGTAAATTCATTACACGTGCCAAAAACACCGCAAGTTCATACCTTGTTATGTTACTAGCCCCCCTAAATGTTCCATCTGGATAACCTGTTACAATACCCGCTTTCTCTAACATCATTACTGAATCGTATGCCCAATGATTTTCTGGTACGTCTTTTAGTTCTGCAAAAATAAACGCTGAAACTAAAACCATAGCAACAATAACTAACAATCTTTTCATGAAAATACCTCCCTTCCTATTTTGTGTTACATTTAAATTACCATACAGATTTATTATAACATTTTTTGTTAAGATATTTCAAGCCTTTTTTTAATTAAATTTAATCTTTTACAACCAATCTAAAGAATTTTCTTTTGCCAACCTTTAATACATGCTCTTTTTCGATCGTAACAAAATCTTTAAAACTTTTTACTTTATTTCCATCGAACTTCACGCCACCTTGGTTAACAATCCTTTTTGCTTCACTCCTACTTGATGTTGCTTCGACCAAAACCATCAAATCTACTATGTTGTACTCTCCCCTTTTTATTTCAACTTCGGGCATTTCATCTGGTAATTCCTTTTTCCTAAATACTTTTACAAAATTTTCTTCAGCTTCTTTTGCGATGTTCTCATCGTAAAAAAATGCCACTATTTCCCTTGCAAGTCTCATTTTTACATCTCTTGGATTTATCTTTGCTGCTTTCATCAACTTTTCGTATTCATCTATTTCGTTTTCTGGAATATCTGTCACAAGCCTCATATACTTTATTATTAGTTCATCAGGTATAGACATTACTTTACCGTACATGTTATTCGGTTCATCAGTAAATGCAATGTAGTTATCATAACTTTTACTCATCTTTAACTTTCCATCCGTTCCTTCAATAATAGGCATTGTCATTACTATCTGAGGTTTTAGCCCAAATTCCTCTTGAATTTTCCTTCCAACTAAGAAGTTAAAAAGTTGATCAGTCCCGCCAATTTCCACATCGGCCTCTATTGCAACAGAATCATATGCTTGCGCTAAAGGATATAAAAACTCAGCAATACTTATAGGTTGACCTTCTGATAAACGTTTGGAGAAATCATCCCTTTCTAACATCCTTGCAACTGTATACTTTCCAGCAAGTTTGACTACATCGGCAAAATTCATCTTCCCAAGCCATTCATTATTAAATCTAACTTCCGTCTTATCTTTGTCCAATATCTTAAATGCTTGACTTGCATAAGTTTCGGCATTTTTTCTGACTTCCTCAGCAGACAGCATAGGCCTTGTTGTGTTTCTCCCAGTAGGATCTCCAATCATAGCGGTAAAATCACCAATAATCAAAATGACATGATGACCTAAATCTTGGAATTCCTTTAATTTTTTCAAAACAACAGCATGTCCTAAGTGAAGATCTGGTCTAGACGGATCAACACCCAACTTTATTCTAAGTGGTCTATTTTCTTTTAACCTTTCTACTAACTCTTCCTCTGAAATTAAGTCTACTACATTTCTTTTGAGTATTTCAATTTGGTTCTGCAAAAAAACTCACCCCTATCTGGAAATAAAGAAAGCTGTCAAAATGCTTGAGACAAAGAACAAAATACCAAACAAAACGGTAATTTTTCCTTCTGTATCTAACCCCTTTTCTCTTCCAAATATCGTATTCATAGATCCCGAACCAAACGCTCCACCAAGTTCCGCAAATTTTCCCATCTGTTTTAAAGAAAGATAAATCAAAATAACACTAATAATTCCATGTACTATTAACATCACCTTGTCCACCAGACACACCTCCATCCAAGTTTTTTCTAAGCTTTATTATAACATATCAAAATATCCAAATCAAATCTTAAGGTTATTTTCCACATTTAAAATCTGGCATACTCCACAATAACTACAAACATTCCTACAATCTTTTGTACTCTCACCTCTGAAGAATTTTCCATACTCTTTCCAAAGAAAGTATTTTGTAACCCCTGAATCTATATGATCCCATGGAAAATCATCTTTTAAACTATATGGTCCTTTGTATTTGTCTAAATCTATATCTTTAAATGACTCTATCCACTCATCAAAATTAAAAAACTCTGTCCATTCGTCATAATAAGACATCTTATATTTTTTCATAATTACCTTAAATAAATGCCTATCACCTCTTGATAAAATTCCCTCAACAAAACTTTTTTTTCCATCATTTACATCAATTTTTGCATATCTTTTGTAATTTTTCAAAATACTATAAATATATTCCATATATTCTGGTTCTCTAATTTTGACAAATTGAAAAGCCGTGTGAGGTTTTGGAACAAGCAAATTAACAGATGCAGTAACAAGTTTAAACTTCATCCTTTTTATTTCACTTAACAACTCACCTATTTCCTTTATATCACCCTCTGTTTCGTTTGGAAATCCTACCATAAAATAGAGCTTTATTTTATTCCAACCTGCCTTTTTAGCTTCCAAAGCACTGTTGTAAATTTCATCAAAATCTATATTTTTGTTTATTTTATTTCTCATCGTTTGTGAACCAGCCTCTGGTGCAAGGGTAATTCCTCTTTTTCTAACCGAAGCTATTTTTGAAAGCAACTCAATGTTAAACGCATCAACCCTTGTAGAAGGAATAGACATTGAAATTTTTTTCTCTTTAATATAAGGTAAAAGACCATCTACAATCTCATTTAAAGTTGTATGATCCATAGCAGATAATGATAAAAGCGAAATTTCTTCATATCCTGTTTCTTTCAAAATTTTTTTTGCATTTTCAACAACATTTTTCTTACTTCTTTCTCTTACAGGTCTATATACATAACCTGCATGACAAAATCTACATCCTCTAGTACAACCCCTACTAATCTCAATAACTCCCCTATCGTGAATACTTTGTACATTTGGAATAATCTGTCTTATCGGGACAAAGCATTCATCAAGATCACCTATAGCATTCTTTTTAATCTTTTTTGGAACATCTTTAATTGGAACAACCTTTTTTCCCATTTGTCTGTAAAACTGGGGAATATATATCCCCGGAATCTTTGCTGCCTCTTTTAACCTCTCTAACCTTCTTGCCCCTTTTGTTTCGTATAATAAATCCAACAATTGCTTTAAATTTTTCTCCCCATCCCCTATATAGACTATGTCAAAAACACCGGCTATAGGCTCAATATTAAAAACAACAGGGCCTCCTGCAATAACTATTGGATCACCATCTTTTCTTTTCTCAGATTCAACATTTATTTTGGAAAGTTCCAAAAGTTTTAATACATTTGTATAAGATAACTCATATTCTATTGATATTCCCAAAACATCCATGTTAAAAACTGGGGTTTTTGTTTCAAGAGTAAATAGTGGTATATCTTTTTTTTCCATCAGCTCTATCATATCAACCCATGGCAAAAACACCCGTTCTGCGTAAAATTGTTCAAATGAATTAATGTAATGGTACAATAATTCAAGACCATAGTGTGACATTCCTACTTCATACACATCTGGAAAGGCAAGTGCAATTCTAAATTTATTCTCAACATCTTTCCTAACCTGATTAAACTCTCCTCCAATATATCTTGCGGGTTTTTGAACATTCAAAAGCTCCTCATTTAAAAACCTTAAGATCATATACTACCTCCTCAATAAAACATATAAAACCAAACCCAAATTCCGCTATTTTGAAATCTTATCTTCTTTGTTGCCCTTCTACCAAAAAATTTTTCAAATTGATTATCCGGTGAAAGAATGTAAAATTTGGAATTTTTAAATTTTTTCAAGAATAAAGAAAAATCCACATCTGTTTTTATCCTTTCACCATACGGAGGATTGGTAACAACCCACACGTCATCAAAGGTATAATCTCCAAAAGATTTATTCTCAAAAACCAAACCCGATATTCTAAACCTTTTTGCGTTAGCTCTTGCAACCTTTAAAATAGAATTATCAATATCGTATCCAAATATTCCAGAAACATTTATATCTTTTATATCTTTTTTTATCCTTTTAGGCCACTCTAAAAATCCCCAATTTTCAGAAACAAAATCTCTAAAAATCCCCGGTGGAGTATTAGATTTTATCAAAGCAGCCTCTATTGGAATTGTTCCACTTCCACAAAATGGATCAACCAACATATTTTTATTCCACCTTGAAAGCAAAATCATCGAAGCCGCTATTGTTTCCCTTAAAGGAGCTTTAGATGTCTTTAATCTATAACCTCTTTTACTTAACGCTTTTTCTCCAGTTGTATCTAAAAGTACTTGAAGTTCATCTCTTTTTAAAACTAACCTAACGGGAAATATCGTATTTTTTCTTTGTTTTACCTTTTTCTTTATAGCAGCATACGCAACGGAAATTATCGCACCTTTTGCGGAAAGTTTTGACTTTACAGATGAAATATCCGAAATATAAACTTTACCATCCACAAAATCCGACCAATTAATATTGTATATTGCCTTGTAAAGTTCTTCAAAGCTTGTTACCTTTTTTCGCTCAAGCAATATTAAAACTCTCTCGGCTGTCCTAAGGTTAATGTTTAGGAAAGGTATATCCTTTAGCTCTCCCTTAATATACACACGTCCTGAAACCGATTCCAATATCTTATACCCCATCTTTCTCAACTCAAGTGCTACAGCCGCCTCAAGGCCTGTTGTACAAGTAAGTAAAAAAGTCATATTTTCTTCTCCATATAATACGCGTTTACCGGCATTTCAACTATCAATCCATCAAAATTTAGCTCCTTTACTTTTTGTAAAAACATATCAATTTTATTCTTTTCATCTACTATATCAATAACTATTGGCAAATCTTCAGATAGAGAAAAAAAATCACTCCTATGTATATGCCTCTTGTGTCCAAAGCCAATTATTCCTTTCATAACAGTTATTCCTTTTAATCCTTCATCGTATGCAAGTTTTACAATATATTCAAAAACAGGTTTTCCAAAATGTACATCTTTTTCCCCCAAATAAATTCTAAGCAACTTCACAAAACTCTCCCCCTTCCAAGTACCATCCCCAAAAATGCGGCTAAAAATCCCAAAACTACATTTGAAGAAAAATAACAAAAAGCCCTAAACGGACTTGTTAAAAATAAAGATAAAGATTCATATGTAAACGTTGAAAAAGTGGTAAATGATCCTAGAAAACCCGTTCCAAAAAACGCCAAAAAACTCCTTGAAATCTCCAACCTTTCGATACTTAAAAACATTAGAAAAGATAATAAAAAGGCACCAACAACATTAACAATAACAGTTCCAAAGGGGATATAACCAAAAGGAAGGTGGGAATTAACAAATTTTGAAACAAAATATCTTGATAATGCACCCAATGCTCCACCCAAAGCTATATAAACTATCTTCACGATATTTCACTTCTTTCAAGCTTTTCGTATAAAACATAAGACATACTATCATCTACTATTCCATTCTCTGGAAGTACTCGAATATAATTTGGTCTATCTTTGAAGAGCAATATTGCAAAACACATCCTTTTCGAAATATCACTTGCAACCATTATCTGTGCTTTTCTCAAAAGAAATTTAGATGTATATACTGTCTTGTCAAATAAAAAGAAAAAATCCACATCCTCTAAATAATTTTCGGCAATTCCAATCTGAGTTCCATTAATTATTGAGACAACGTAATTTTCCAATCTAATTTTCCTTTTAGTATTTCTCAAGACTACATCAACAAGCCTGTACTGTCCGTGGATAAACACATGCTCACCGTTATAAAAAATCGTATACGGAACGTTATAACTTTCAAAATCAGTTGTAATCCAAATATCCGGATCAAATTCTTCCACTAAAAAACTTTTAGATAAAAGAATTCTCAAAATTCCTCCACCTCTTTTAAAATTTTAAACAACTTTCTAAATGCACGGCTTCTATGACTTATCTTTCTTTTAACCTCGTCTCCCAATTCCCCAAAAGTTTTTTCATATCCGTGCGGAATAAAAAATGGATCATATCCAAATCCAAAATTCCCTTTTATTTCTCTTGAAATTTCTCCTTCAACTTTTCCTTCCACAGAAATCAGCACTCCCTTTTTGGGATTAAAATAAGTTGCAACACAAACAAATTGTGCAGATCTATCAACCTTGCTCTCTAACATTTTAAGAATTTTCTCCATTTTTAAAACATAAGGTTTTCCTTCCATAAATCTTGCACTTTCAACTCCGGGAAATTTTCCCAATGCATTAATTTCAAGTCCGGAATCATCTGCAATAACCGGTGTATTTAAAGCAAGTCCATAATAATAGGCTTTTTTCATGGAATTCTCGTAAAAAGACTTTCCATCTTCAATAACCTCCACATTTTTAGGAGACCTTTCAACTTCTATACCTTCTAAAATAATCCTAATTTCTTCAACCTTATGCGGGTTTGAAGTTGCAATGTAAATCATTTTCACACTCCTAATAGTGATATTTTTCGTTATTTATTATTTTAAATCCCCTAAAAATCTGTTCTAATAGCAATATTAGTACCATTTCATGTGTGAAAGTAAATTTTGATAACGATATCCTCTTTAAAGATAATCTCCTTAATTGCTCATCTACCCCCAATGGCCCTCCTATAACAAAAACAATCTCCCCTTCAAGCATCTGCATGCTTAAAAATTTAGAAAATTCCAAACTATCAATTTGTTTCCCAAAAAGGTCAAGTAAAACAAATTTCCTCCCCTTTATTTTACTTAAAATCTCCTTTGCTTCATTTTTAAGTATAACACCTCTCGAAAGTTTGTTAAGATCTCCACCCAATTTAACAAAAGTTACTTTTACCTTCGCAAATCTTTTTATCTTCCCCAAATAAAAATCAAAAGCATCTTGAAGATGCTTAGAAAGTTTTCCAGGAACAACTATTTCTATGTACACTATAATCCCTCACAATATTTATCTTCACATTCCGATCTTTCTAATTTTTTAAAAACAAGTTCTCCAACTGGATTTTCTATCCCAGATAAAAAATCTGCTAAATGCAGATGCAAACACTTTACCTTTGAAAAATTTGAAATCCCTCCTGTTCCTACTTTCTTTAATTCTTCTCTCCAACGTTTAAAATCTAAAAACTCTTTTTCTAAAAAAAACTTATCTCTTAAATATATAACTTTCTTGTGTGCTAAAAATAGACGCTCTTTAAACCTTTCATCTTCGCTTATTATTCTTTCAATTTCTTTTATCATTCCCTTTTCTTCCAATCGAGATACCTCTTTTACAAGAAAAGGACACGTTAAATAATACAATGTAGGAAAAGGTTTTCCATCTTTAACAGGCAAACTAACAACAACCTGTGGAAATCCATAAGAACAAAAACGTGTAACATTGCAAAAATTAGTAATCTTCCGTCCAAGTTGTTTGGCAACTATTTTATTTAAAACTTTATCACCAGTGCATTCCATTCGTTTTTCCTCCGATGTTCTATAATATTTAAATGCTTAAATAAATCTAATTTTGAATCTATAATCCCGGATAAAATAACTATTCCATCCTTTTTTAAATATTTAGGCATATCCTCCAACGCTTCTATTAAAATTTCGGCAATTATATTTGATACAATCAAATCGTACTTCCCATCTATGTTTTTAAACAAGTTTGACTCTCTAATTTCAACATCTTCATTATTCTTTTTTACATTTTCAAGAGCAGATTCAACGGCAAGTGGATCATTATCAACACCTAAAACTCTATTTGCACCTAATTTTTTAGATAAAATACTTAATATACCGCTACCACAACCTAAGTCCAAAACATCCATACCTGGTCTTAAATACTCCTTCAAAAAAGACGCAGCAAGTTTCGTTGTATCGTGAAGTCCTGTACCAAATGCAAGTCCTGGTGTTATCTTTATAACTACTCCCTTTTTTATATCGTGAAAATCTGGATCTATCCATACACCTTCAATGAATTCAAAAGGGCGAGAAATTAAATTCTTCACCCAATCATCTGATGATGTTACCCTTTCTTCAACAATGTCAAATGAAAAATCAAAATCAAATTCCTTTTTTTCACTAACTACAACTAAAAAAATTCCCTCTTTTGTTTCATAAAAATAATAATTGTTAATTTGTTTATCAAAAAAATATTCTTCCAATTTTTCTACATCTTCATTAGATATCCTATAAACCCTCTCAAAAAATTCCATTTTTTATTCACCACCTAAATACAAACCTTCATCCCTTAACACGTACATCCTTCCATACGAAGGAAGAAAAGCCATAGGATTTGTATGTCTTCCATTTCTTCTCACTTCAAAATGTAAATGTGGGCCGGTACTTACCCCTGTTGAACCTACTCTTCCAATTAATTCACCTCTTCTTAAGCTCTGACCTTTATACACACATATTTTCGACATATGACCATAAACTATGTCGTAACTACCATAATCAACTATAACTGCAAGTCCATAACCCCCATATTCACCTGCAAATTTCACAACTCCATTTGTAGCAGAAAAGATAGGAGTCCCCATTGGTGCAGAAATATCTACCCCTGTGTGAAAACTTTTTTTATGATAAATAGGGTGCATTCTCCATCCATATGTAGAAGAAATCTTTCCAAAAATCGGCCAAATAAAATTTTTATCATATATATTAAAAGCTTTCCCAACATAATTCAAAGGAACAAATAATTTTTGTCCCACGTAAATATAAGTACTTTTTAATTCATTTGCAACTTTTATATCATCTACCGTTGCAAAAAATCTCAACGCAATTGAATAAAGACTATCTCCTTGTTGAACCTCGTATATAATACCAGAAGGTTGAGGTATCTTTAAAACTTCGCCGACCTTCAAATTATACGGATCAATATCATTCCAATCAAGGATGACAGACGGTGAAACCCCAAATACCTGAGATAGTTTATATATAGTATCCCCAGGTTGTACATAATAGCTTAAAATAAAATAACTGGGAAATGCAAAAACTGAGACAAGCAAAATAACCAAGGAGATCTTCCTCATAGTTTAATACACTCCTCTCATTAAAGACAGAATTATTTTACCATACAAAAACTCATAAAATCAAATAAAAAATAAAAATTTAAAAGTATCTTTGAAAAAATAAATAAAAAACACATTAAAAAAGCTAAATTAAGTTAATCATTTTTAATAATATTTTACAAATTTTGCTTAATACCCCCTGTTCTGTTAATATTAAAACTGTAATGTAAAAATAAAGGGGGGATTATGTGAAAACCACATTAAAAGTACGAATGAGTAGTGCAGATGCCCATTATGGTGGCAATTTAGTTGATGGTGCAAAAATTTTGCAGCTTTTTGGTGATGTTGCAACGGAATTACTCATTCGTCATGATGGAGATGAAGGATTGTTTCGCGCATATGAAAATATTGAATTTTTAGCACCTGTTTATGCAGGGGACTTTATAGAAATAACTGGCCAAATAATTAAAGTCGGTAAAACTTCTAGAAAAATGGAATTTATAGCAAAAAAGATTATAACTGCAAGACCGGATATAAACGATAGTGCAGCAGATGTATTGGAAGAACCAATAATTGTTTGTAAAGCTATAGGAACATGTGTAGTTCCACTCGACAAACAAAGAAGGGGATAACATGGAAAAACTTATAATCACCGTTGCCGTAACAGGTGCAGAAGTTACAAAAGAAAAACAGCCCAATCTTCCCATTACACCAGATGAAATTGCAGATGAAGTATACGAATGTTACCTTGCAGGTGCATCTATTGCACATATCCACGCACGGAACAATGATGGAACACCTACACAATCATACGAAATCTACAAAGAAATAAAGGAAAAGATAGAAAAAAAGTGTAACATAATCTTTCAACCTTCCACAGGTGGAGCAACGTGGCACACCTTCGAAGAAAGAATGCAACCATTACTAACAAATCCAGAAATGGCAACACTTAGTGCAGGAACTTGCAATTTTGGAAATGATGTCTTTTTAAATCCAATGGAATACATAGAAAAGTTTGCTATTGAAATGAAAAAAAGAAGTATAAAACCAGAAATTGAAGTTTTCGAACGTGGAATGATTCAAAATACATTAAATCTAGTAAAAAAAGGAATACTTGATTTACCACTCCATTTTGATTTTGTTATGGGAGTGCCTGGGGCAATACCAGCAACGATAGATGATCTCGTTTATCTAGTTTCAAAACTTCCAAAAGGTTCTACATGGAGTGTTGCAGGTATAGGAAAATATGAACTTCCATTGGCAGTTCACGCCATACTCATGGGTGGACACGTCAGAGTGGGATTTGAAGATAACATCTATTATAAAAAAGGGGTGCTTGCAAAATCGAATGCCCAACTTGTGGAAAGAATTGTAAGAATTGCAAAGGAGTTGGGAAGGGAAATTGCAACCCCAGATGAGGCAAGAAAAATTTTGGGAATAAAAAAGGAGGAGTAAGATGGTAAATAAAAAGGGATGTCCATATGGAACGCACAGGGTTATTGAACCAGAAGGTTTTTTACCACAAGCTGCAAAAAAAATAGATAACAACATGGAAATCTATTCCAACGAAATACTAATAGATGTAAAGACTTTAAACGTGGACTCTGCAAGCTTTACTCAGATAAAAAATTCGTGTAACAACAATATCGAATGCATAAAAAAAACAATTCTCTCAATAGTAAAAGAAAAGGGAAAGCTTCAAAATCCCGTAACTGGTAGTGGTGGTATGTTAATAGGGACTGTTAAAGAAATAGGAAAAGATTTAAAAACAGACCTAAAGGTAGGAGATAAAATTGCAACCCTTGTATCCCTTTCCCTTACCCCACTAAAAATTGACGAAATTCTAGATATAAAAATTGATGCGGAACAAGTGGATATAAAGGGAAAAGCAATATTATTTGAAACGGGAATTTACGCAAAACTTCCAGATGACATTCCAGAAAAACTTGCACTTGCCGTTTTAGATGTTGCAGGTGCACCAGCGCAAGTAAATAAACTTGTAAAACCTGGAATGACAGTTGCAATAATAGGTGGTGGTGGAAAATCTGGAATACTTTGTACCTATCAAGCAATGAAAAATGTTGGAAAAAATGGCAAAGTTATTGTAATAGAATATTCCAAGGAAAATGCTCAAAAAATAATTGATTTAAACCTTGCACACCGCGTAATAGTCGCAGATGCCACAAAACCTGTGGAAGTATACCAAAAATTCACAGAAGTTAGTGAACTTGCAGATGTAACTATTAACAACGTTAACGTCGAAGGTACTGAAATGTCTTCTATATTAATTACTAAAGATGAAGGAATAATTTATTTCTTTAGTATGGCAACATCTTTCACTCGGGCAGCCTTGGGAGCTGAAGGTGTGGGAAAAGACATAACCATGATAATTGGAAATGGATATACTAAGGGTCACGCACAACTAAGTTTGAATATTATCAGGGAATCTAATGAAATAAGAAAGCTATTTGAATCAAAATATTGTTAATGGGGGGATAGGATGAGACATTATAAAGATATACCACTTTGGAAAGATGTAACAGAGGAAGAATGGAATGATTGGAAATGGCAAATAAGAAACAGAATAACAGACGTAGACACTTTAAAAAAAGTAATCAACCTTACCAAAGAAGAAGAAGAAGGAATAAGACAAAGCCTTAAAACTTTGAGAATGGCAATAACACCTTATTACGCCTCGCTTATGGATCCTGATAATCCAAAATGCCCCATTAGAAGACAAGCAGTACCTACAATAAAAGAACTTGAACTAAAACCTTGGGATATGGTTGATCCACTACACGAAGATGAAGATTCTCCAGTTCCAGGATTAACACACAGATATCCAGATAGGGTTTTGTTTTTAATTACCGATATGTGTGCTATGTATTGTAGACACTGTACAAGAAGAAGATTTGCAGGTCAACATGATAAAGCTAGAACAAAAAGTGAAATAGATGCAGCTATCGAATACATAAGGGAAACTCCTGAAGTTAGAGATGTATTACTTTCCGGTGGAGACGCATTACTTGCTGGAATCGATATGCTTGAATACATATTAAAAGAATTGAGAAAGATAAAACATGTGGAGATAATTAGAATAGGAACAAGGGCACCTGTGGTCATGCCACAAATCGTTACAAAAGAACTCACCAATATGCTAAAAAAATATCATCCAATATGGATTAATATGCAATTTAACCATCCAAAAGAAATAACACCTGAAAGTTCGAAAGCTTGTGAAATGCTTGCAGATGCCGGTATTCCATTGGGAAATCAATCTGTACTTTTACGCGGAATAAACGATAGTCCATATATTATGATGGAACTTGTCCACCAACTTGTAAAAATAAGGGTAAGACCGTACTATATTTACCAATGTGATCTTTCACAAGGAATTTCTCACTTTAGAACATCCATTGGAACTGGATTGAGAATAATAGAAAGCTTAATTGGACATACTTCAGGTTTTTGTGTTCCAACATACGTTGTTGATGCACCAGCAGGTGGCGGGAAAATTAGGTTAATGCCGCAATATCTAATCTCTTATTCAAATAACACCGCAATTTTACGTAATTATGAAGGTGTTATCGTTGCATATCACGAACCAGAAGAAACAAAATCAGATGTAGACGATAGTGAATACAGAAGAAAATACGAGTTTACAGGCATTGCTTCTCTTTATGAAAGCAAAAAAATATCCATCGAACCTACACACCTTGAAAGACATGAAAGAATCAAAAACTGGAAAGAAAAAAGGGGAGAAAAAAGATGAAATATGAAGAATTAAGCGTTGGCCAAACATATGAAAAGGTTATAAAGGTAGAAGAAAAACATGTATTTCAATTTGCAGAAATTACAGGAGACAAAAATCCTGTACATATTGATGAAGAATATGCCAAAAAATCTATTTTTGGAGGAAGAATTGCCCACGGCATTCTTCTCCTTGGTTATATTTCATATGTTTTGGGAATGGAGTTTCCAGGTCCTGGAACAATATACATGTCACAAAACGCAAAATTTTTAAGGCCTGTATACGTAGGGGAAAACATAAAAATAAAAATAAAAGTATTGGAAAAGCATGATGAAAAAAAGAGGATAAAAGTTTCCACGTTAATTTTTAACGAAAAAGACGAATTATGTGTGGAAGGAGATGCTCTACTTTCGTTAAAATTCCTTTGATAAATTTGTTTAAAAAATTCAAAACAATAGCAATTGTAGGATTGGAAAAAAACACAGGAAAAACAGAAACGTTTAATTTTCTGCTAAAGCATTTGCAGAAAGATTTTGTACTAGGAGTCACATCAATTGGAATTGATGGTGAAGATACAGATCAAGTAACTTTCACAAAAAAACCAAACATATTAGTCGATAATGGGATCTTATTTGTAACTACAGAAAATTTTTACAAAAGGAAAAATTTTCTTTCAGAAATACTATATGTTTCAGACAGAAGCACATCAACGGGAAGAGTAATAATTGCAAAGGCACTTGAAAAAGGAAAAATAATTTTATCAGGTCCCACTACAATCCAATGGCTCAAAGAAATAAATTCAATACTTCAAACATTTGGAGCAGAAAAAATACTAATAGACGGGGCATTGTCTAGAATAAGTAGTTCAACATTAAGCGATGCAGTAGTACTTTCAACTGGTGCTGCAGTAAGTTTGGATATAGAAAAAATAGTTGAAAAAACATTGGATTTATTTTACAAAATAAACCTTCCTTTATACCCTGAAAAGTTGGATATAAAATCAGGTATATTTACAAAAGATTTAAAACTAATAGCACGTTCATCTTTGAATATTAATGATTTAAGTTTAATAAAAGACCAAAAGGAAATTCTAATAGGCGGGGCATTAACTGAAAAATTTTTAAAGAAATTGATAAATAATAATACCTATCCAACTTTGGTAGTTAAGGATTTTTCAAAAATATTTGTAAATAGTTTTTATTTAAAACTCTATCAAAAAAAAGGTGGAAAGATATTGGTGCTACACAAACCAAATTTGTGTTTAGTTACGGTAAATCCATATTCCCCAAATGGCTTTGTAATAGACGACAAACTACTAATCGAAAAACTATCAAGCAAAATAAAATTACCCATATTAAACGTTAGAAAGGTTGAAGGTGAATGGATATAGGTTTTGATTACATCAAACAAAATTTGGACTTTTCCTCGCAAATTGGAAAAAGATACCTTGAAAATCTAAATCTTTTATCGGATAAAGATACAATACAATTCCATCTAAAAGCTATGGAAAAATTGTTTGATATACCAATTGATAAAATCAAAAACATTCTCTCACATTTTCAGGATATACTTAAAACTATAAATAAATTAACAACTGGAACAACACTTGATGAAATTGAACTGTTTCAATTAAAACAATTCTCATACTTTTCAAACGAATTATTTGAAATTCTCAAAGATTTAAATCTTCTTGATTGCTTTAAGCTTGAAAAATTACATAAACCTTTCCAAATTCTAGATCCAGAAAACCAAAACCTTCCAACCTTTTACATATACAGTAGCTATGACAAAGAACTTGAAAATATAAGAAAAGAAAAAGCTAAAATAAAAGATGAAGAAAGATTACTCAAGTTATCCATAAAAGAAAAAGAAATAGAGGAAAAGATATGCAAAAATCTTTCCGAAAAATTATCCAGACATTCACATAATTTTTTAAAAAACTATGAAATTATTGGATTTTTGGATCTTTCCATATCAAAAATGGAACTTTCCACAAAACTGGATCTAAAAAAACCCAATATATCGGAGCAACTTACTATAAAACTTTCTAAGCTTTTTAACCCTGAAGTAAAAGAAATACTCGAAAATACCGGAAAACATTTTCAAAAAGTAGATATAACCTTAAAAAACGGCACACAAATTATAACCGGTGCAAATATGGGTGGAAAAACTATTCTTTTAAAAACAATAGCACTTTCTCAAATTTTATTTCAAAAAGGATTTTATATTCCAGCGGAAAACGCCTTTTTGCCAATTTTTGATGATATCTTCTTTATTTCAGGAGATTTTCAAGATGAAAAACTTGGACTTTCTTCATTTGCCGCTGAAATGAAAATTTTAAATAACATATTTAAACAAATACAAAGTAATAAAAAATTTTTGATTTTACTTGATGAACCTGCGCGTACGACAAACCCATTAGAAGGAAGAGCTATAGTTAAAGCAATTGCAAAGTTATTTAACAAACCAAATATAGTATGCGCAATAACTACACATTTTGACAATGTACTATCTTCAAATATGCGTCATTTAAGAGTTAAGGGATTAAAAGATATAGAAAAAATAGACAAAAACAAAGAATTACAAGATTATTTTGACTATTCGCTTGAAGAAATAACGCAAAAAAATTCCCCAAAAGAAGCAATAAAAATATTAAAATTACTAGATATAGACAACAATATAGTGGAAAAAATAGAGGAGGTATTGGAAAATGGAGAGTAAACTAGGACTTGATTTCAAAAAAGTAGACTACGCAAAAAAACTTGCCCAAAAAATAGCCAAAGATATAAAAGAATTCGTAGAACCTCGCTCCACAACTTCTATCGAAAGAACAATATGCAGATTTTTAGGTATAGATGGAACAAATAACGAAAAAGTCCCTCTTCCAAATGTCGTTGTTGATCACTTAAAAGAAAAAGGAATTTTAGAACAAGGTGCAGCATATTTTATTGGAAACGCAATGATAGAAACAGAACTCTCTCCACAAGAAATAGCAGAAAAAATATCCAAAAAAGAATTGGATTTAAGCAAAGTAAAAACACATCCCATAGAAAATGTATTGGATATTCTAAATCCATTAGTTGAAAGCACAATAAACCGTATAAAAGAAAATAAAAACACACGAGAAAAAATGATAAATGAAATTGGTGATGGAAAGCAACCATATCTTTATGTAATAGTTGCCACGGGAAATATATACGAAGATGTCGTCCAGGCACAGGCTGCCGCACGACAAGGTGCAGATATAATTGCGGTAATTCGTTCTACTGCACAAAGTTTACTTGACTATGTACCATATGGCCCAACTACAGAAGGTTTTGGGGGGACTTATGCTACTCAGGAAAACTTTAAAATAATGAGGGAAGCACTAGATGAGGTTTCCCGCGAAGTCGGAAGATATATCAGACAAGTAAATTATGCATCAGGCCTTTGTATGCCAGAAATAGCCGCAATGGGAGCTATTGAAAGATTAGATATGATGTTAAACGATGCCCTTTACGGCATCCTATTTCGGGATATTAATATGCAAAGAACTATAATTGATCAGCATTTTTCAAGAGTAATAAATGGATTTGCTGGGATAATAATAAACACAGGTGAGGACAATTATCTTACAACTGCCGATGCATATCAAGAAGCACATACCGTTCTTGCCTCACAATTTATAAACGAACAACTTGCATTAATAGCAAATCTTCCCGAAGAACAAATGGGTTTAGGCCACGCATTTGAAATGAATCCTGATCTTGAAAATGGCTTTTTATACGAGCTTGCACAAGCTCAAATGGCAAGGGAAATATTTCCAAAAGCTCCTTTAAAATACATGCCTCCAACAAAATATATGACAGGAAATATATTCAAAGGACTAGTTCAAGATGCAATGTTCAACGTAATTTCAATTTGGACTAAACAAGGAATCCAACTTCTAGGCATGTTAACTGAAGCTATCCATACACCATTTATGTCAGATAGATACCTTGCAATCGAAACGGCAAAATACATATTTAATAACATGAAAAACATAGGAGATGAAATATACTTTAAAGAAAATGGTTTAATACAAAATAGAGCCAAACAAGTTTTAAATGAAGCTATAGAACTCCTCGAAAAAATATCAGAAATCGGGCTTTTTAAAGCTTTAAGTTTAGGAGTATTTGCAAATATAAAAAGACCAATAAATGGCGGAAAAGGACTTGACGGAGTATTTATGAAAGGCAAAAATTATATAAACCCATTTTTTGATAAAATGTTAGAAAGAAGGTGTCAAGAATGAGTGGATACAATCTTGAAAAAAAGAATATAGACAAAACACTAAACCTTAAAGCGGTTAAACCCTACGGTGACACCATGAATGATGGGAAATTACAAGTAAGTTTTACACTACCTGTACCATTTGGAGATGAAGCAACAGAAGCGGCAAAAATACTAATGAAAAAAATGGGTCTTGAAAATCCACAAATAGTATTTTCAAAAGAATTAACAAAGGGTTTTACATTTTTCATTGGCTATGGAGATTGCATTCACACAATAGACTATACAAGTATACATGTTCCAAAAGTCCACGTCGAGGAAATGACAATGTATGAGATAGATAAATTTATAAAAGAAAAAATAGGCAGAAAAATAGTAGTAGTAGGTGCCACTATAGGAACTGACGCACACACAGTTGGGCTAGATGCTATTTTAAACATGAAAGGATTTGCCGGACACTACGGACTTGAAAGATACGAAATGTTCGAAATATACAACATGGGAAGTCAAGTGCCAGTTGAAGAATTTGTAAAAAAAGCAATCGAGGTTAACGCAGATGCATTACTTGTCTCACAAACCGTTACTCAAAAAAATATACATATAAAACACCTTACCGAACTTGTGGAATTACTTGAAGCAGAAGGCTTAAGAGAAAAATTAGTATTGGTAGTTGGCGGGCCAAGAATAACACATGAGCTTGCAAAAGAACTGGGATACGATGCGGGGTTTGGCCCTAATACATTTGCAGAACATGTAGGTTCATTCCTTGCACATGAAGTATATAAAAGATTAAATAAATAAGGGGCAAAAGCCCCTATTTTTTTATTAAAAACCTTATTTGAATAAAAAATACTATAATCGTCAACAATAGTCCAAAAATTCCAAGCCCCTTTATCCCAGAAAAATAATCCAAAAAAGTTCCACCAATTAATGGACCAAAACCAAACAAAAGACCAATTACAGCTTCATGAAATCCTCCTTGCTTTCCCTGATCATCTTCTTCAGAATGAAGCCCATAGTATATTGCAAATGTATATGGAATAGCGTAACACATTCCACTCAAGAAAGAAATTACCAAAAATAACATTGGCGATGGTTTAAAAAACATAAGAAGGGAAGTTACCGGCAATACTAATAAAAAATAAAAAGAAATCTTTGGTTTTCCCACCCAAAAGTTAAATTTTCCCATAAATAAAAAAGTCAAAAAAACTGATAAATTTGCAAAGGCAATTAAAAATCCTGTTAAACTAAGCGCCGTACCATATGAACTTATTAATTTTGGAAAAAGAGCCAAAACTGACGTATACAAAAGTCCTGAAAAAAACAACGTACTTCTATACACTAACCTATATCTTTTTATATTTTTCACTATCTTTTCCATTTTAAAATCGCAACCCAAAAGTTTTATGTAATTTCCAAAGCTTTTGTAATCATACCAAACAAAAATACTCATAGCAGCAGAAAGAAATAAACCATATCCAAATATTATTTGTGGATATTTTACAGTCATAAATGGGCCCAAAGCCATCCCAATGATATTTCCAAAACTCCACGAAAGATTAAATCTCATAACTGTTTTAGAATGTGGAAAATTTGCTAACGATTCGCTTTTTGATATTAGTCCTTCAATTTGAGGATAAAAACTTCCAAAAAATAAGTTTGATATAACAGCTATTACTACTAAAGAAAATACACCTGATAAATTCAATGAAACAACTAAAAAGAAAAAATACAGTAAAAACTCCACTATCAATATCTTTTTATAACCAAACTTATCACCAAGATGACCTATACTAATACTAGTTATCACGTAAGAAAGTGCACCAAAAAAATTTATCATACCAATCTGCGAATATGCTAACCCCAATTTCGAACCCATTGAGTTTACATATGAAGTTATTAAATAAAACAATATAGAAAAACATACTGAAATAAAATGATATCTGTGAAATCTCATACAACTCCCCCTTCGTAATTAAAAAATTTATAGCTATCCCAATAAATCTTACAGTGATAAATATAAATTTAGAAGTCATAGTATGAAAATTATCATTATTAATCTACTTTTTCTTACCTTTCATTATTTTTAAAAAAAAGAAAAACATCTCTCGTCATAAAATTTTCACAAAATGTTTTTGTTATTCTATTATAAACGATGTAATTGGCAACCAATGTGCTACCAAATAATATCTACTAAATTCTAATATTCCTTGAAGATTTTACCACAACAATCTTTTCATCATCTTATGCAAAAAATCTTCAGTCTTTATAGTAATTTTCTCCACAAATTTGTAAAAAATATCAAGAAAATTACTACGAATGTTTTCACAGTCAACAAATGAAAAACAATTCTTTCTCGATACTAACACCTAAAACACTCCCAGACTAGATAAAAAAAAGGTAGAACCCTTTTTGGTTCCACCTTTTTCTGGTAGCGGGGGCAGGATTTGAACCTGCGGCCTTTGGGTTATGAGCCCAACGAGCTTCCAGACTGCTCCACCCCGCATCGTATATAACAACACTCCTATTATTCTCAAGTGGTGCCGGGGATCGGACTCGAACCGACACGGAGGTGTAACCCCCAGCGGATTTTAAGTCCGCTGCGTCTCCCAATTCCGCCACCCCGGCGTCACCGTAATTTATTTTAACATAAAATGTAAAATAGTCAATACCTTTTGGGGAGTGTTTCAAAAATAAGAGGAAGTGGTTCAAAAATAAAAGGGGAGATGATATAATCTCCCCTGATATGAGAAGAACTAACATAAAGAAAATACTCAAACTTGTTAAAAAATTTTACAACAATATTTTACCACAACTTCCTCAAAAATCTACCTCCAAAGGTAGACCTAAGAAATACCCAGACGCACTAATTCTTTCCTTAGCAGTTTTAAAAGAACTGTTTGCTCTTTCGTTTAGAGAGACATTAGAAATGGGTGCATTATACTTTAAGAGAGTTCCATCTCTTAGAGATT